>JBBSHK010000339.1:0-4171 GCA_038253185.1 Anaerolineae bacterium
CGTCTTGCTCGGATACGCCTCGCAGCCCGCGCCGCCATTCACTCCGCGTGAAACGAAATTGATCGACCAGAGGATGTGCCATATTCTGCCCCCGATTTTATTTCTTCCGATGTTGCAAAAACCACGTGTACAATTCCGGATTGTCATACGTTCGCGTCCACGAATCGTGCTCGGCGTCAGCATAAATCGTAAAGCGCACATTGCCGCCACATTCTTTCAACGCCTTGACCAGAACTTCAGATTCGCGAATTGGAATGACTTTATCCTTCGCGCCGTGAAAAGTCCACACCGGCAGATCGCGCAGAGCGCAAACTTTTTGTGGAAAGCCGAACAGCCACGAGCCGCCGCCGCAAATCGGCGCGATCGCGGCAAAGCGTTCGGGATTCGACGCCGCCCAATTCCACGTGCCATACCCGCCCATACTCAAACCGGTCAAATACACGCGTTCGACGTCCACGTGATACGATTCTAAAATTTCGTCGAGCAACGCGTTCAGCGCATCAACTTGCAGCACCCAGGTGGTGTCACTGTGGCATTGCGGCGCGAGCACGATGAACGGCAGCTCGTGACCGTTCCTCACAACTTTTGGGAGACCGTGAATCAACATTCTCTCCGGATCGTCGCCGCGCTCGCCCAACCCGTGAAGAAAAATTAGCAGCGGCACTCGCTCCGCCATCGAGTAATTTTCCGGCAAATACAAAAGATAATGCAGGCGCGCGCGGCGCGTCAATTCGCGTTCAAACACGAGTGAATTTTGCTGCATCTTCGAGTAACTTGCCGCTATTTCGGTCGGACGACCGGCAACTGCTTTTGCGGTGCGTGAATCTTCCAAAAATCGGTGCGGTCGTACTCACCCCAACAGTGGACGAATTCGAATCCCGCGCGCGCGACGAGGTGTTCCAACTCGCGCGGGAAAATGTACGTCAGCTCCAAATCGCTCAACCACTCGCGCTGCAAAAGATTGTCGCGATATTCTTTCATCCGAAAGGTGCTAAAGATTTGCTGCCGCAGCGGATCATAGGTCGTGCGTGAGTCGCGCAGAAAACGCAGTCCGAGTTCACCGAGCGTCTGATCCACTTCATTGCCCCATTTGGGCGGGCGCGGTTGGTTGGCAATGCGGTTGATATCGGGAACGAAAATGTCAAAGGCGAATACGCCGCCAGGCGCGAGGTGCCGACGCGCGACCTCGAAGACCGCGAGTTGGTCCTTGGCGGTCTTGAGAATCAGGAACGTGTTGAAGGGCAGATAGATGAAATTGAATTTTTGTTCGAACTGCAGCGTACGCATATCGCCTTCCAGCAACCCCACGCGCTCTTGCACGTAATCCGGTTTCTGTTCCAATTTTTCTTTTGCCTTCGCCAGCATCCACGGCGATTGATCAACGCCGACGACGCGAATTCCTGATTCGGCGACCGGCAGCAGCACGCGCAAAGTGCCGCACGCGAGTTCGAGCGCCGTCCCGTCCGGCGGCACGGTCTCTTTGGCTAACTCGACCCAATAGTTAACATCGTCGTTTTTCCACGCGTATTCCAAATCATAAATTTCCGCCTCGCGTTCCTGATAGTAAATTCCATCATTCGCCATATTTACCCCCGTTAGATTGCGGAATACTGCACTCCATTACGAGCGCGGCTTGTTGAAACGTATTGCTCAATTCGCAATCCGCAATCTGCAATTAGTACGCTTTCGCAAAGACCACCCGCTGTCCCGATTCCGCGCCGTCGAAAATGCACGCGCCTTTTTCTTTCGCCGCATCAAACGGAATCACGCGCAGGGTCGCCCTGGTTTCTTCCTGAATAGATTTTTCGCACGACGCCTTGCCGCACCAATGCGCGAGCAAAAAGCCCGCGCCGCCTTCGCCCGCGGTGCGCTGTTTGAATTCCGCGTACGTGTCCACGACGTACGTATTCTCTTCCTGAAATCTTTTCGCGCGCGCGAACATTGAATCCTGAATATTGTCCAGCATCTGATGCACCGTCGGCAATAATTCTTCGATGGGCACAAACATTTTCTCGCCGCTATCGCGCCGCGCCAGCACGACCTGATTCTTTTCAATATCTTTGGGACCAATCTCTACGCGCAGCGGCACCCCGCGCAATTCCCAGTCGTTGAATTTGAATCCGGGCGTGAGTCCCTCGCGCGCATCCAACTCGACGCGGAAATGATTCAAATCTTTTTTCAAGCGCGTCGCCGCCTCCATCACGCGCGCCTGTTCTACCTCTTTGCGATAGATCGGCACGATCACGACCTGAGTGGGCGCGAGGCGCGGCGGTAAAATGAGACCTTTGTCGTCGCCATGCACCATAATAATGCCGCCGACCGAGCGCGTCGAGAGACCCCATGAGGTCTGCCATACGTACTGCAATTCGTTGCTGCGGTCGAGGTACTGGATACCGAACGCCCGCGCGAAATTGTCGCCGAGATTGTGCGAGGTGCACGATTGCAGCGCACGCGTATCGCCCATCATCGCTTCGAGGGTGTAGGTCGTATGCGCGCCCGCGAATTTTTCCGCCTCTGATTTTTTTCCGTCGATGACCGGCGTCGCCGCCTGCGTTTCATAGAAATCTTTATAGACCTGCAGCATCGCCAGCGCAAATTGATCGGCATCGTTAAAGGTCGCGTGCGAGGTGTGTCCCTCCTGCCACAAAAATTCCGAAGTACGAAGAAACAATTTCGTGCGCAGTTCCCAACGCACCACGTTATTCCACGCGTTTAGGAGCAGCGGCAGGTCGCGGTATGAATGAATATTTTTGCTGACCCAGTCGTTGATGATCGTCTCGGAGGTGGGGCGCACGATGAGTTTCTCCTCCAATTCCACGCCGCCGCCAATCGTGACGACCGCGAGCTGCGGCGCGAATCCTTCGACGTGCTCTGCCTCTTTCATCAAAAACGATTGCGGAATGAACAGCGGGAAATACGCGTTCTTGACGCCGTATTCCTTGAAGCGTTTGTCGAGATACGCCTGAATATTTTCCCACAGCGCGTATCCGTAAGGTTCAATGATCATTGTGCCGCGCGCCGGACCGTAATCGGCAAGACCCGCGCGCAGCACCAGTTGATTGTACCATTCCGAAAAATCTTCGCTGCGACTTGGCAGTTTGTCAGCCATTTTGTTTCTCCATGACTTCACCACAGAGACGCACGGCGCACAAAGAAAAAGAACCATTCGCGTTCTCTGCGGTAAATTTTTTTGCTATTAGAAATAATAAACCCGCTCTCGGCAAGCGGGTCAGACCGGACACAAAATTCGTGTGAGGGTAATCCACTCGCCATCGCGTTTCGATTCGATTGGATTCCCCCTCGACCGTTTGCATTTCACGGCGAGGGGGCACGCGGCAACGGCTCCTCTCCGTTCGCGGATTTTGTATCCGCGCCGTCGAGTTGCTGCAGCAGCAGCTGCACACATTCCTCCGGCGTCGAGGCGAATTGAAGGAAACGCGTCTGCTCGTCGCCGATCGCCAGATTTCGTTCGTACGCTTGAATCACGTCTTTCCAAAAATCGCCGAGCAGCACAATCGGTTTGTCGTATCCCGGCTCCAGCGTCGCGAGATTCCACACGATGGACAGTTCCGCCAGCGTACCAATGCTACCGCGCAAAACGATATAGCCGTCGCCGCGCACGATCAATTCGCGGATGCGATTGTACAAATCGTCAGACGGAATTTCTTCATCAATAAATTCATTGAGCATATTTTGCGCGAACAAACTGGAACTGACGCCGACGACGCGCCCACCGGCTTCACGCGCGCCTTTTGCTGACGCTTCCATCGTGCCTGAATAGCCGCCGTTCACGATAGTGAATCCCGCGCGGGCGAGCAGCGCGCCAACGTGATACGCTTCCGCGTACAGCGCGCTCTCACGCGCCACGCGCGAGCCGCCAAAGACCGCGATGGTGCGCGGCGCTTGAGAATTATTCTGCGCTTCCATCAGCTTGCTCGCGGATCGAACGATCGACCTTGAAAATCGCGGCTCCCTCCTGTGGCGTGAATGGCGTCCCCCATCTGGGGAGATCTCGCAAATTTTGCTCGCGCCATTGTGCCATTAAACTGTGGAGCACGCGTCCCAGCTTGCGTCCGATGCGCGGGCTGTAATTTTGCACGTAATCTTCCGCCGCGCGATCGAGACTCCAATTCTGGCGCTGCTGTAAATAATAGTGATGATCGATAATCCA
>JBBSHK010000340.1:0-4133 GCA_038253185.1 Anaerolineae bacterium
CGCCGTGCTGAAATTCTATTAACAATCAATCTCTGACCGCGTTTGGTTAGGCGTTCTTAGTACTTTTATGACTGCGCTCATCTTTCTCGTTCCAGGTCTGCCGTTGTTTGGAGCAATCATCAACGCGCTCGTCGGGCGTAAACTGCCGCGCAACCTGATTGCGACCATTGCGGTCGGTTCGATTACGCTTGCGTTCATCGTCGCCATCTTGGAATTGAGCATACTCCTCTCTCTGCCTCCCGAAGCGCGCGTGGATCCGGAAAATACTCATCAAGTCTTGTATTCTTGGATCGCGGTTGGCGATTTTAATATCAATGTCGCGTTCCTTTACGATCCGCTCTCGGCGATTATGCTGCTCGTCGTGACGGGCGTCGGCGCGCTGATTCATCTTTATTCGGTCGCCTATATGTCCGACGAGGACAACGCCGACTATGCGCGCTTTTTCACCTATATGAATCTGTTCGCGTTCTCAATGCTGCTGCTCGTGCTCGCGGACAATTATCTTTTGCTCTATGTCGGTTGGGAATTGGTCGGGCTATGCTCGTACCTGCTGATCGGATTCTGGTTCACGCGCGATGCCGCGCGTTCCGCCGCGATCAAAGCCTTCGTCGTCAACCGCGTCGGGGATTTTGGTTTCGCGCTCGGAATTATTTTAATGTTCTGGACGTTCGGCACGCTGAATTTCGCGGAGGTGTTTACCCGAGCCTCAGCGTTTAACGCGAATCAAGGACTCGCGTTCGCGAGCACGCTCGCGGCAGGCGCGCCCGTCATCACAATTATTACTCTGCTGTTATTCCTCGGCGCGACGGGCAAGTCCGCGCAGATTCCGCTTTACGTCTGGCTGCCGGACGCGATGGAAGGACCGACGCCGGTCAGCGCGCTGATTCACGCCGCGACGATGGTAACCGCGGGCGTGTATATGGTCGCGCGCTCGCACGTGTTGTTTTCGCTCGCGCCGTTCACGCTGCAAGTAATTGCAATTATCGGAACGGTGACCGCGCTCTTTGCCGCGACGATTGCTCTGGTGCAGACGGATTTGAAACGATTGCTGGCGTATTCCACCATCTCGCAGTTGGGTTATATGTTTCTCGCGCTCGGCGTCGGCGCGTTCACCGCGGGAATATTCCACCTGATGACACACGCGTTTTTCAAGGCGCTGCTCTTTCTCGGCGCGGGCAGCGTGATGCACGCGATGAACAATGTGATTGATATGCGGCGGCTCGGTGGTTTGCGCGGGGTGATGAAAATTACCTACGTGACATTTCTCGCAGGTGCGCTGGCGCTAGCGGGGTTTCCACTCTTTAGCGGATTCTTTAGCAAGGACGCAATTCTCGCTAGTGCGTTCGTGTCGGGAAATTATGTCTTGTGGATACTCGGACTGGTCACCTCCGCGCTCACCGCATTCTATATTTTTCGCGGAATGTTCCTGACTTTTCACGGCGAACGACGTTGGGAGAACCAGACGACACAGTCCCGCGTTGGAATCCAAGACAGTGAAACGAAAAGTATGGAGCATCACAATTTCCATCCGCACGAATCGCCGCCGCTGATGTCACTTCCACTGCTCGTGCTCGCGCTGCTCGCGGTAATTGGTGGATACGTTGGACTGCCGACACTGCTGGGCGCAAATTTCTTTGACGCTTTTCTCGCGCCCGTGTTCGGTGAAACCGCGACCGAATCCGTGCCCGCGCTGGCGTGGACTTTGATCGCGCTGCCGACGCTGGCGGGGCTTGTCGGAATCGCGCTCGCATACTGGTTTTACATTCGCCATCCATCCATTCCGGTTTATCTCGCGGAGCATTATCGCGGCACATACAATCTTTGGTCGAACAAGTATTACATTGACAATATTTACGACGCGCTGCTCGCGCGTCCGGCGCGCTGGGTGGCAGAAACGGGATGGCAGATTTTCGACCGTAGAATCATCGACGCCGCGGCGAATGGGATCGCCAATAATTTTGGGGCGCTCGGGCGTGGGCTGCGCCGCGCGCAAACGGGCTATGCGCGGACGTATGCGCTTGCGATGTTGGTCGGCATTGTGATCGTGATCGCGGCGCTGGTGATGCGATAAATAGGGCGCAGATGGATGCGGATTCTCGCAGGTATAAATGGCAACAATCTTTGCGGGCGATGAATCAGGAAATCTTGGATTCGCGTTCGACAGGGGCGCGACAAAACATTTAGTCTTGGCGCTGGTTCGATTCGAGGATGCCGATGCGTCTCGCCAAGCAATTGAGGCGTTCAAAGTGCGCCGTCGCCTGACTGGACGGGATCTTTCCTATCACGAACTCGCAATTCATCGTTAGAGCGAAACAGTATTCGATTTTCTCGCCGCGTTGCCCTTTCGGGATTGGGTATTGATTGTCACCAAAGCCAATTTGTCAGATTCATTTAAGGTGATGTCAAAAACAAATTTGTACGCTTTCTTTGCGAGCGAGGCAATTTCGCACATTCCGTTTGATCAGCGAGACCGTTGCAATCTCGTGCTAGACGAATTTGATCGTTCGGGCAAAATCCTCGTCGAGATCAAGCGAGCTTTGAAAACGAGGGGTATTGAAAGAGGATTCAAAAAGATTACGGCGAAGCGCCCGACGAGCGAACCGTTGATTCAGATTGCTGATCTGATCGCGGGCGCAGTGCATCGTGAAATCACCGAAGGTAATAATCTGCTCTTTGGTAAGATCAAGTTGAAACTGTCACTGGACGAATTCGTCGTAAATAGAAAAACCACCTAGCTAGTTACGGATTGGTTACCGGAACAGGTCGCCACAAGGAGGCGGCTCTTCGCTAGATGGAAAACCTTGCGGTTTTTTGACAAAAAAAGTTTAGCATAAAGGCGGCGGATTGTCAAAGATATTGCGCCGCGAATCGTTGGGCAGGTTTACACATGTCACCCAATCTAAAATTGTTCGTTAGCTTGGCTTTGGCTTTGTTAGGAGTATTCGCCTTGACCGCGTGCGCGAGCGCGCCACCGAGGACTTTAACACCTTTTGCAATTGCGACGAATACAACAGCACCAACCACAGCACTGACGGCGACAGCGACAGCCACTGAAATACCAGAGATGACTCTTCAAGCAACAGCGACGGACACGCCGACCATAAGTGTGACGCCGAGTGCAACGCTGACGCCGTTCGCACACATCGAAATGATCAATCCATTTTCTCAAATTGGGACCGATCATTCAGGGACTCCTGTTTACTACCGGGTTTTCTTAAAGGGCTATGCAACTTGTTTTACAGACCAGAAAATCGACTTTGAAGAGAAGCGTTATTCCTATTGTGACTCAGACAGGTTCATGAATGCTCACTATTATTTCACGAGTTCGCTGTTTGATATAAAAGGCGTACGTATTTCGACCTTTCCAAATCCAAATGAATTAATTGATGACCGAGGCGAGCGCTTATCTCTCGCTGCCCCTTTGTGGATGGAATTCTAGATTGGCGAAAACCAGATGGAACTCACATAGTTATGCCCTATTTATTCCCGCGCTTTTACAATGGCGTCGAAGTCGCGCCAATAATGAAATGGGGCGGTGGTCCTGACCAACATGTGGTTATGGGTTGGCAGATTTGGCTGCTTGACAGAAAAACTCAACAGCCCGTGAAGATTATTGAACATCCCTTTGTTGAGTTGGCTCAAGATGATCGCGTTAATTTTGACCAAGATACTGGATTCTTGGAGGTGACGAGGTTTGTTAGCGACGCTTTGGTTCCAACAGGACAACGAGTTGGGTTACAATTAACCCAACCACCTCCAGCTATTGCAACTCTTGATGGGATTCCTTTTTATGGAGCGTTTTCCCAAAGTGACATTCTGTATTTCCAGGAAATTATTTCATTCTTCAAAGCAAGAGAACCTAAATGGTGGCAATATCTTATGGCGGCGAAGCCATTTTGGGTTAATTTTAATCCTGCGATAGTCTCTTTTGCTACTGCAACTGGATGGTGCTGTGATTCTTTCAATCGTTGGCGAGTTGAAATTGCAAATCATGTGCCTCCGTATATCAATCGAGAAGAGGGAAGAGTCGTTGAGTTATCATTGTCAGTTCATGAGGCGACCCATGTAATTGATTTGAGAGCGGGACGAAGCCATAAAGGTTGCGCAGCTATAGAACGCTCTGCGACAATGAA
>JBBSHK010000341.1:0-4132 GCA_038253185.1 Anaerolineae bacterium
ATGTAAACATCGCAGCCATCTAGGGACTGTGCCATCTTGGGAAAATCTCGATTAGGCAAAGTAGAGATTTTCCCTCAGACCCCGAGGGACCGAGGGGCTCGCTCCGCTCGAAACGACAGAAAAACCTGCATATTGGTTAGCTATGAACTAGCGACTAGCAACTATCAGCTATTCTCTCTTTTCAATCACGAACGTCGGTACCGTCGAGCCGCCGCCCGCGCTCACATTCAATAATGCCGCGGTCGAGAGACGCGTCAAACAGCCGGACATATATTCGCCGTACCAAATATACGGATCCGTGTCGAGCATACGGTCAAAAATTTGTACGCGTCCGTCAATCAAACTCGGATACGGCTCACTCGGCAAATTCACGCGCCGCTGCACAATCGCCGGCTCATTCAAATACACGCGCAGCGCGGCTTCCCAATCACTCTGATTCACTTCCCAGCCCAGCACAATTCCTTTACCGCCATAGTCGTCGTTCGGTTTCAACACAAAATCATCTTTGTGATTAGAAAGAAATGGCACAAGGTCAATGCGCTGACCTTCATACAATGTGTGCCGCTGCTGCAGCACTCGCGTCCACGGAATAAAGGTATCGATCGCGCGACGCTCGTCGGCATTAAAGAGATGACTGTTCGCCTCATCGTGCAGCACCGCGAGACTCGCCTTCTTGTGCAGAATCTTGCAGCGGAAGGGATTCACCATGCACACCGCGCCGTCGAGCACCGCGCGGATCACCGGATGATCGATACCGCCGCGCTCCACCAATTCGCTGAGCAGCACGCGCTTGTAAATCAGGGTGATATGGAAATCCCCCTTCATCAGTCGCCCCGCGCGATATTCCACCTCACGCGGATCGACGATGCGACAATCGTATCCTTGTGTTTCGAAATAATCGCGAAAGAGCACAAACTCGCTAAAGGTCGGCACTTCGCGCCAATCGAGAATCGCGATGCGCGGGCGTTCGCGAGTCGAACCGCCCCATTGTTGATAGCTGTCGAGCAGCGCGTGTAAGACGTGATGCCGTCCGGGCAGCGGGCGCACCTCGTAGCGCTTTTCAAATTCGCGCATAATCGGCAGCGCATAAAAAATTTCAGTGAGCACATCGTTGTAAGCGGGAGCCGCAGGGACTTCGGCGTTGTATTCGGTGAAATGGAGGACGCCCCCGTCCCTGCCTCCCCTCCCTTCGGTCGAGGACTCACGCTCCCCCGTTGAAGGGGAGGGAGTAAAGAAGGAATCCATTCTTGAAGTGGGACTCGAATCAATGAACCCGGGATCAATCTGCACGAATTGCTCTTCCCATTCGCTCAACCCAAATTGCGCGCGCACCGTCGCATCAACCAATGCCGCGCGATATGCTTTCGCGAACGCGGGCATTATTGCGCGAATCGCGCGCTGCAAAAAGTGATACTGCTCGCCGGTGAGAAAGCGCGGGCGCAAGACGGTCGTGAGTGTGCGCTCGCCGAAATACAGCCCGCGCGCGTTCTGCTGGTCGTCGAGCTGCTCCTCGCTCATCTGCGCGCTCGCGTCGTCGAGCAGTGAATGATAGAGTTCAATCGCGTCGTGGATATTCGTCATTCTGAAAAAGTGCTGAGTGATAAGGACCGAGTGCTGAGATTTTACTCATAGCTCAGTCCTTATCGCTCAGTCCTGATGAAACCATCTGCTCCACTTGAGTTCGCGCGCCTGCGGCTTGGGTTCCTGCGCGAGTTGAATGCACATCGTCGCCATATGCTCGACACACCAACGATGAAATTCATAACCCAACGAGTTCACATCCATATCCGGCGCGGGATTCATAAAATCAATCGCGTAGGGCACATCATCGCGAATCGCCCACTCGATCGTGTTCATATCGTAGCCGAGCGCCTGCACCAATTTGGTCGAGTCGGCGACGATGCGGTCGTACATTTCCGGCAAGAGATCGTGCTGCAGGTAACGGCGATTGTTGGGATCGTACTTCATCACCAGAATCTCAGATTGATTGAGACACATGCAGCGGATGTAATTGTCCCACTGGATGAACTGTTGCAAAATCATCGTGAGCAGACCGCTTTCATTATAGCGCGCCCATAATTCCTCGAGCGTGTTGACGCGATATACTCCTTTCCATCCACCGCCGTGCGCGTCCTTGAGAATCGCCGGCATTCCGATATACTCCGCGATGTCCTGCCACGGCAGCGGGTATTGCAAATTGCGCAAGCTCTCGTCGTGAATAATGCCGGGGATGTAATCTTTGTTTGGCAGCACGAGCGTTTTCGGACTGGCGACGCCGAGCTTGGTCGCGAGCGACGCTTCAAAAAATTTATCGTCGGCGGTCCACATGAACGGATTGTTGACGACGTGCGTGCCTTGCAGCAATGCATTCTTGAGATACGAGCGATAGTACGGCACTTCGTGCGAGATGCGATCCACGATGACGGCGTACGGACACGGCTCATCCATCCGCGTTCCGCCGAGCTTCGCGAACTCCGCGACAACGCCCGCGTCTCGTTTATTCACTTCGTCAATGAACGCAGGTGGAAATGACCACTCACGTCCGACGATGAGTCCGATCTTGAGCATTGAATACTCCTCGGTGTGTCTTTACGCGTAAACCAACCGCCCCTTCGGTTGTGGAATTGCACGTCCGAGCTCTTTCGCGGTTTCAATCCATTCATTGATTATGACTTGCACATTTGCCAGTGCTTCCTGATACGTCGCGCCATCTGCCATGCAGCCGGGCAATTCTGGAACCTCAGCAACGAACGATTGGTCCTCCGCGCTCCAATAAACAATAATTTCATATCGGCTCATCTTGCCCTCCGACTCAGACTACTCTATATGTTAAGCCCGAATACTTTGACATAGTTTGCCATTTGCGCGCCAGAAACTGTGGCAATCACTCCGCTCCTCTCGCAAACTGCAATACACTCTTGAGTGAACTCCCCAGTCGTTACGAGAAATCCTTTTTCAATACTCTTATCCAAAGTTAGGACACCTAGCAGCTCGCGCGCTATGTCAACCCCTACTGTTCCTTTATACCGCTTGCATTGCGCTACAGCACGAACCGTACCTTCTGAAGTGATCCGACTTGAGATCACGTCAATCCCTCCATCACCCCTCCGTCCAGTCACCTTGACATTCGAGTAACCTAGGCTGATCATTAAGTCCTTAACAAGGTGCTCAAATTGGCTGGGTGAAATTACGAGAAGTTTCTCTCGGGTTTCAGACACGCTAAGTGAGTTAAGTGTCTGGCGCTCTGCTCTTGGTCGTTGTTCTTGGGTCTTAACACCAAATATCTCTAACCATTCATCGGTTGATATTAAGTTGTCAATTTCTGTATCGGATAGTCCATCAACAATATCCTTAAACAGAAGACCTTTTTCCTCGAGTTTTCTATGGATGTTCACTTCGATAGTATCTGCTATCCAGTACGAATAAACATTCACTCCACGCTCCTGTCCAACTCGATGGACGCGTGCTTCCGCCTGCCACATAACTGCGGGATTCCACCAATGGTCAAAGTGCACAACATATGAAGCTTCTGTGAGATTTAGCCCAACTCCGCCAGCACGAATCGACGCGAGGAGAATAGGAGCTTGGACAGATTTTTTGAATCGTTCAACCTCGCCGTTGCGTTGCGATTCTGTCTGTCCACCGACAATCTTCGCTGTTCCGTACGGACTCAAGGCTTCCTCAAGTTTGTCAATACCTTCACTTAAATATTGGGAGAAGACAATGAGCTTTTGCCCACTCGCAGCAATTTCCTCTACTTGTTCTTTCAAAGTGTCGAGTTTTGGGCTAGTCTTTTTCTCTGGAGCGAAATTGCAGATCTGCTTAAGCCGCGTCAGGTTTCTGAAGATGTCAACTTTGGTAACTCTCGCTCCCAATGCCGTGAGCTCTTGCCTCGCTCCTTGAAGAATTCTCTCATAAGCTTGACGCTGAACGTCATCAAGTTCTAACCAGACGTCTTGCTTTTGCATCGGCAGCAGGTCGGGAAGTACATCTACTTTGCGCCGTCTAAGAAAATAAGGCGCGATCTTTTCTTTCAAACGGGCCGGATACAAATCGAACGGCGTTAAATATCCAGGACGAAGGAAGGAAAACAACGAAACCATATCATCAACCTTGTTTTCTACAGGTGTCC
>JBBSHK010000342.1:0-4118 GCA_038253185.1 Anaerolineae bacterium
GAACGACGCCATCGCTCCGTAAATCGGATAGTAGGTAAGCACTGCGAGAAGCATTCCCGTGAGCATGATCTTTTTGCGACCGATGCGGTCCGAGAGCCAACCCCAGAAGATAAAGAGTGGCGTACCGATCAGCAGTGCCGCTCCAATAATATAGTTCGCGTCGACGCCCGGCACCTTGAACACCGTTTGCAAGTAGAACAGCGCGTAGAATTGACCGGTGTACCACACCACGCCTTGCCCCATCGTCGCACCGAACAGCGCCAGAAGCACGTAGCGGAGGTTGAACCAATTGCCAAAGCTCTCCTTGATAGGGTTCTTCGAGAGACCCTTGGACTCTTTCAAACGCGAGAAGAGGGGCGACTCTTGTAATGAGATGCGGATGTAGAGTGAGATCCCGACGAGCAGGATGGAAAGCAAGAACGGGATGCGCCAACCCTGGAAATAATCGTTCGCGAACGCGCCCTTGCCTTGAAAGAAGTCTTCGCCCGTTAGGTTACGTGTGATGAGGATGATCGCGAGCGAAATAAACAAGCCCAAGGTCGCGGTGGTTTGAATCCAACTGGTGTAAAGCCCGCGCTTGCCTTGCGGCGAATGTTCGGCGATATAGGTCGCCGCGCCGCCGTATTCACCACCAAGCGCGAGACCTTGCAGAATGCGGAGCGTGATCAAGGCGATGCCCGCGAGCGGGCCGATCACGGCGGCGGTGGGCAACAGACCGACCGCGAATGTACACAGACCCATAATGGTCATGGTGACGATAAAGGTGTACTTGCGCCCGATCAAATCACCGACGCGCCCGAACACGATCGCGCCGAACGGTCGAACGAGAAACCCGATGGCGAACGTGGCAAGCCAGGCGATGAGATCGCCGAGCGGCGTGCCGGTCTGGTAGAATTTGCTGGCGACGATGGTGGAGAGACTGCCAAAGATGTAAAAGTCGTACCATTCGATCATCGTGCCCGCGGCGGAAGCGCCGATAATGCGGGGCAAACCAAACGGCTTTTTACCTGTCGCCGCGACAGGCATTGTTTCTGCTCGTGTAGCCATCTGAAACTTACCTCCTCGTAAGAATTTGCAGACAATAAATTACACGACCGAACCTACCGTTCCAAACCGTCCTATCACTCTGCTATGCTCTCCCTCCTTCCCGCAAGCTGCCCGTCCTTAAATCGAGATGATAAAAGTGCGACGCAATTTTTAGATTGGCAGCTCCTTGTACCCAAAACGTGCGTCAGTGGAATCGTTCGCGGAATTGAATAAATATTAGCAGAATTGAATTCGCTTTGTCAAGTGGCGCGCCCAAATAAAAAAACCCTCCAGACTTTCCAGTCCGAGGGTTTTTGCGATTTCACAGGCGAGCGTGCTTTGCAGTTCGCTACAAATTCAACTGTACTTTAGTTTTTCCCAAGCCGTCAGAATATCAAACAGTTCAAATTCCGCAGTGCCGATGTCGAGGATTGCCGACTGCAGCTCGCGCTGAGTGAGCGTACCTCGCACCGATTGCAGACTGCGCTTTTCAATCACGGTGTCTGCATACGTCCGTGCCGCTTCCGCCACCTTTCGTAAAACATTCAGTTCCTCATCGCTGTATTCTGCGGAATGTTTGCTGTTGCCATTCCCATTTCCATTATGGCTTGAGCTGGACATAACTTACCCCCCGATAAGCTGATGCAGAAATTGATTCCTACTAACGCATGGTGCTAGTTGCTGTTTCAAGCTTGGTACGTGCCCCAATCATACGATTTTGCCTGAACTTCCGTGACAGCGTGGGCGTCAACTAGCACCATGCGTTAATAGTATCATCGCGCACGGGGGAATCAGAGTCAATGATTTTTGCTTACAGTTCGATTACAATCCCTGCTGCCATTTTTGTATTTGAAATAAGGCAGCAGTGCGCGGAATCAATTCTTTTGATAGGCTGAATCGCAGCAGAAAACACGAGCCCTCTCAATTTGCGAGAGGGCTCGCGCATAACCTATTCGCGCGATTAATTAACTCAAGTTGCTGCTATGTCATTCTGAGCGACCCCTTCGACGTTGCTCAGGGTAAACTCCGGGAGCGAAGAATCTTTAGAAATGACAAATGTTGAGTGAGAAGTACTCAGAGATTCTTCACTTCGTTCAAAATGACAGGCTTTCGTCATGAGGTCGCAACTTGGGTTAATTAGAGGAGGGATTATCCGAAACAAGCAATGATTTCGCCGCCAATGCCGCGCCAATAATTCCGGCGTCGTTAAAAAAATGCGCGGACACAATCTCGGCGCGACTTTTCAAGAGGCGCATAAACTTGGCGTGCTTTTTGCTGACGCCGCCGCCGATAATCAGCAGGTCGGGCGAAAAGAGCAAGTCGATGCGCGCCAATAATTCGTTCACATGCTCCGCCCATTCCTCCCACGTCAAATCTTTTTCCGTGCGCACGCGCGCCGCCGCGCGATGTTCCGCATCCTTGCCGCGAATTTCCATATGACCCAACTCGGTGTTCGGAAACAAAATGCCGCGAACGAAAAACGCGCTGCCGACGCCGGTGCCGAACGTCAGCAGAATCACCGAATCCCTGCGCCCTTTACCCGCGCCCAATTGGATTTCGGCGATGCCCGCGGCATCCGCGTCGTTCAACAGCACCACCGGTAAGCCGGTCTTTTCACGGAGCATCGTCTGCCCATCAAAATTGATCCAGCTTTTATCCACGTTCGCCGCGGAGAGCAGCACGCCGTTTTTCACAATCGCCGGAAAGGTACAGCCGAGCGGTCCTTTCCAGTTGAACTGCCCGACGAGTTGCACGACCGCGTCGCCGACTGCAGCGGGTGTGGATGGCTCGGGTGTTTTGATGCGCTGCCGCTCCTGTGTCAATTCGCCTTTCTCAATATCCACCGGCGCGCCCTTGATACCCGAACCGCCAATGTCAATGCCGAGTATTTCCATGATTTTCTCCAATGCCGTTTCGTTTCACGTCTGTAAAATACTGCCAAAATATTTGACAGCCGTTCTGATGAGGCTGACAGTTTTTGACAAGCGGTTTTGGATACAATGCTTCACATCGCGAAAGCCAGGGACACAATTGCGTGCCGAAATAATAGCGCAAATGTGCTCTTGTGGCTAGAGCACTCGAAGCCGACTCGCGCGAATGTAGAAACTCAAGGAGGTCAGGTATGCCCGCTCGTATTCTTTTCACGGTGGTTACTTTCAACAGCTTGGTGTTGTTTTTGCCGATTGCGATGCTCGTCTTGTGGCGCAAGCCGCAACTGTGGCTGCACCTGCTCACATTTTTTCTCGGCGTGATCACCGGCTTCATCGGCTACGGCACCGACGATCCGCAGTTCCCCGTGTTGCTCTTGCTCGTGTTTGGATTTTTCGCGGGATTCGCGCAGCCCAAACGCGCGTGGTTGTGGGCGCTCTTGCTCGCGGTCTGGGTGCCGCTGTTTGAGCTCGCCGCCGTTGCGGTTGGCGCAAGCAAAGGTCAACTCTCCAGCGCGCTCGAGTCGTTCATTGTGTTCCTCCCCGCGTTTCTCGGCGCGTACGGCGGAGTGTTGGTGAACCGCGCGGCGCATTCGAAAATCGAGAACCGCGCGATTGAGGGATAAATAAAAACCAAAAGTCGTTCAAGCCATTGCTTGGGCAGACATCTGGTTTTTGTCTTACATCACGCGCCTTGCGCGCGCCGCGCCGGTCTGCGCCGCGCCGGTCTGCGCCGCGCGCGTCTCACCAGGAAAATAATTCCGAGCAGCAAAAGCGCCGCGGGCAAAACGCAGACGAGACAAAAAAGCCACAGCACTATTGGCACGCCCGCGAAATCGTACACGTACTCGTACTGAATTTCGTGGTACGTTTCATCGCTCGCGGCAAAGCTGAAGGTGAAATCATTCTTGATCTGCGACGGATTGTAAATCTGCTCCTGATATTTCGTCAGGAATGATTTGCGCGGGACGAATGGCGCGAGCGCGGAATTTTGTTCCAGCGCGGACGGCTCGACCCAATCGGCGAATTTCACGCTCGACGAGCCGAAGGAAGTGGACGATTTAACCCGATGCTCGGCGAGCACGTACAACAAGACCGAGAGATTACTTCGCGCGAGAGAAGAGGCGCGCATCGGGTAAATGATTTTATCAGAGTCGAAGGTGA
>JBBSHK010000343.1:0-4117 GCA_038253185.1 Anaerolineae bacterium
AATATATTGTGAATACCGACAACTTGCGCGAAAAATTTAGCGCCAAGTACACCTTTATGCGGATCAAAGTCTTTGTCGGCTATTGGCTCAAAGGTCAAGCCAGCCGCATCCTCGCGCAGTTCGACACCCGCGTTGCTCAGACGCTTATGCCGACGATTGACCTTCTCCAAGTCAAGTTCCTGAGCGATGAAATCAACAAAAGGTTTGTGCAAAAACTGCGCGGCGATTTGGAACACGATCTAAATGTGCTGCGCTCGGAACAGGAGACTCAAGAACAAGCGCGCTTGAAGACGGTGAAGGACCCGAGTAGTCTCGCGCAGTATCCGCTGAAAGGCTCGAACCTTGCCGAAAAGCGAGCGGAACGCTTCCTCGCTGAACTGTCCGATCTCTTGGACTTGGCGCAAGCCATCATGCAGCCGCTTACCGATTTTGCGCTGGACACCGAGATCAAAGGTCTTTTCGTCGAAAAGCAATTTGAGAACTCGTATCAAGAGTTTACCTATCGGCTGCAGGTCAGATTCAAAAACGACCTGCTCGCGCTGCTTGACCCGCTCTCTCAGCGCATTCTCAAAGGGGAGCATATCGCCGCAACGCCGCTGCCGGCACTCGACGCGCTAAAGGCGCAGTATCGCAAAGCGCAGGATGGGATTGAATCCTATTTGCCATTCATCAAACGTGTGCGCGACGTTGACGACCAACTCAGTAAATTCCGCGTCGCCGATATGCTTGATATAGAGGAACAGCTCGATGCGCTCGAATGGACTCGCTTGAAAAAATTCCCGAGCGGCGATCCGCGTCGGCAACAACTGAGAGAATTTATTGCGATCCAAATTGGCAAGACACTTGATGAGAAGGGTCCAACCTCAACGAAGGTTGAAGACATCAAAGTAAGAATCATCGACGCACTGCGTGCCGGCACGCCATACAAAGCCGCTGCGCTTCCTTCACCCGAGCCGATCTTGCGCGGGCTGCAAGTGGAGGTCGACAAATTCATTCGCACATTGAAATGAGAGAAGAATGGCAGCAATAAACGCGCGCACGCAAGTTGAGAAAAAGAATCAGACGACGAATCCGCCCTTGAAGACGCCGCTGTCTTTGGCGCTGTCATCCAGCGTACAAAGCGTGCTGCATTCGCCGGGGCAATCGCTCGACACGAGCACGCGCTTGACACTGGAACCGCGCTACGGACACAACTTTGGCAATGTGCGTGTGCACACCGATTCGCGTGCCGCAGAATCGGCGCGTGAGGTGAACGCGCTCGCGTACACGGTTGGGCGCGATATTGTATTTGGCGCGGGACAATACGTGACGCAAACGCGAGCAGGACAAAAACTAATCGCACATGAGTTAACGCACGTCGTTCAGCAAAGCCAGAGCAGTGGCGCGCTCCAAGTGAGTTCTGCGATAAGCAAACCAACGGATGCCACGGAAATGGAAGCCGAGAAGATAGCCACGCGCGTTGTTGCCGGATTAACCTCAACCGCGATTACACCTCTAGCGGCGGGATTGATCCAGAGGCAAGCAAAGGGAAAATCTCCCGCGCCTCACCCAGTCGAACTTGAAATTGGATCCGTCGAAATCACTGATGTGATGGACCCGACCTGTAAGTACGAGCCGGGTGAAAAGGCGAAATCCCACACAGCCAAGGGCATTCTGGACCTCGATGTGCAATTCGCGAATGTCTACGGGATCAACACGGCGGATGAGGATGCGATACTCATTGCCGATTTTGGGGTTGGCGATCCCGAGCTCAAACCGTCCACGCGAAGTGAATTCCGTAGTCACTGGCTTAGTACCTTCAAAGCCGATGCCACGAATCCACTTGAACTCATCGGTTATAGCGACTGTGTCGGCTGGGAAATGGACAATATCGCACTCCGCCAGCAGCGCGCACAGGCAGTAGCACGACTCTTTGCCGGTTCGGGAGTACACCTCAGCTTTGTGGGTGCGATAGAACCTGATTTGTTTCTAACCGACAATAAAGCGGCGAGGGGGAGAGCACTCAATCGCTCGGTCGTTATCCACCATAAACAACCCACACGGAAACCAAAGCCCAAGCCTGTACCACCGAAGCATGAGGTGACCATCAAGATGGAGGAACCGGACACAAAGAACTGTTCGCCAGAGCAACGCCGGCAGCTTGCCATCGCGTTTCCGGCCGCCAAGCTCATGGCCGAAAAGGCGCGAGCCGCCGTCTTCAGCCCAAATAAGGGGCCCGTCATCAACTTCCTGCTGCAGCGGTACTTTGGCGACGACGCGCGCGCTCATCTTCCTGAGATCCATGCCGGCTTCGACAAGATACTCAACAACTGGAAGGATTGGGACGCGCGCTTTGATTGTGAGAAACAGACCGAGGCGAGTTGCCCGAGGGATGTTCCTCATGAGGTCACAATCGCCTACGTTACGAGGGAGGGACATGTGTTTTCGTCGCCTTCACCCTACGGCGCCGTGCACGTCTGCGAAGCTGCATTCAACACGCCCGGCAATATGCAGGAGCTCTCCGCGTCGGTCCTCCATGAGCTCAGTCACCGCTTGGACAGCACTCATGACAAGAAGTATTGCGGCACCGATCGCTTGGGGCAGTGTGCGTCGTTGAGCACCGAAGCCGCCATTGACAATGCCGACTCGTACGCGCAGTTCGCTCGTGAGATCTTTAACGCGTCGCTATGAGCGAGACGCACTGAACCGCTGTGGGCTTGCAACGATGCAGGCGCAAATGGTATTGCCTGAGTGACAGATGATTACTCGATTCTGGATTGCAGCAGCTAAAGAAAGTGAGGACACATAGACCATGAGTAGTTTCCCCGGTTCGCCGCCGCTGATCAAAGGCGGAATCGTTTTGATTGATCCCAATTCATCGGCGGTGCAGCGCATCATCGCGCTCCAGTACAATCCCGACACGCTGTCGCGCACGCTGCAAATCAAAGGAGTGGGCGCCGAGGGTGGCGACCGCTCCGAAGCGCTGCGGCTCACGGGACCGCCGGTCGAGACGATCAAGTTGGACGCGGAAATCGACGCCACCGATCAATTGGAATTCCCCGATCAGAATCCGAACACCGCGCAATTCGGCATCGCGCCGCAACTCGCCGCGCTCGAAACGATTGTCTATCCCTCCAGCGCGCAACTGCAATCGAATAACAGTCTCGCGCAGGGCGGCAATCTGGAAATCGTGCCGATGGAGACACCGCTGGCGCTGTTCGTGTGGAGCAAGAATCGCGTGGTGCCGGTGCGCATCACCGACTTTAGTATCACCGAAGAAGCATTCGACACCGCGCTGAATCCAATCCGCGCGAAGGTGAGTTTGGGAATGCGCGTGCTCAGCGTCAACGACCTCACCTTCAATCACAAAGGCGCAAGTCTATTTATGATTTATCAACAGCAGAAAGAACGTCTCGCCGCGCTGAGTCAGCGCGGCAGCCTGAACTATCTCGGCATCCGAGGAATTCCATGAACGGTTCACTCCAAGCGCTTTTCCAACCGGGCGAACTCACCACCAATCTTTTTTCGCCGACGAGCCGCTATTATGGCATCGGCACCGCGACGATTCAGAAAGCGGATCGCATGACGATGGTTTATTTGCGCCGGCGTTTCATTCCACCGCCGGAAAATTACGCGCTGCTGCAAGAACATATTATCACCGATGGTGAGCGGCTCGACAATATCACCGCGCAATATTTGGGCGACCCTGAACAGTTCTGGCGCGTGTGCGATCCGAATAATGTGATTCGCCCCGAAGAGCTGACCGAAACGCCGGGGCTTCACATTCGCATCACGCTGCCGCCGGGGATTCCAAGATAGTGCGGAAGTATCAAGTGTCAAGTGGTGGTGACACTTACGCACTTGACACTTACACACTCGCTTCCCATGCTCAAAGGCGTTTATCTCACATTGATGATCGGTCCCGCCGTGCCGCTGCCCGTGCCGCAGTCGATCATTGACGCGCTCCAAAGTGTGCAGGTCACGGTTGCGGCGGGACAGCGCAGCGGCTTTCAACTCACGTTTACGCTGAGTAATCAATCGCCGCTGCAGACGATTTTTCTGCTCGCGGGCGGCAGCCCGATTCCACTCATTCGCGTCCTCATTATCGCGACGGTGAATGGCACGCCGGAAGTGTTGA
>JBBSHK010000344.1:0-4099 GCA_038253185.1 Anaerolineae bacterium
ATCTCACCCTCATCGGTCCCATTTCCGATATTCTCTTTGACCAATTGATCGGCGCGGGTTGCGCGGCGAAAATTGTCGCGGCGTGGGTCGGCAACGTGAGCGCCGGACTCGCGCACAATTATCGCCGCGCGTACGAGGAGCAAATTCCGCGCGCGATCGAGATTCACGACCACAGCAATTTTTCTATCGCGCTGGCGCTGCTCGCAGCAGGGTTGGGCGCGCCCTTTGTTCCCACGCACTCGTTGCTCGGCAGTGATATTCCGCGCACGAACCCCGATGTGCTGGTGACGACTTCTCCACTCAATGGTGAGCCGCTGGTGCTTGTGCGCGCGCTCGCGCCCGATGTGGCGATTTTGCACGTGCAGCGTTCCGATCAACAAGGCAACGCGCACGCGTGGGGCAATCTCGGCATCAGCGAGGAAGCCGCGCTGGCGGCGCGCCGTGTCATCATTGTCGCGGAAGAAATCGTAGCGGCAGAGGTGATTGTGAGCGATCCGAACCGCGTGCTTGTGCCCGGTTTCAAAGTGTGCGCGGTGGTGCCAGCACGCGGCGGCGCGCATCCTTCGCCGGTGCAGGGACATTACAATCGCGATCACGCCTACTTTCACGAATATCATCGCGCCACGCGCACGCGCGAAGGGTTCGAGCAGTGGCTGTCCGAATGGGTGTTCGACGTGAGCGATCGCGCCGAGTATTTGCAAAAACTGGACGAGGCGCGCTGGAACAGTTTGCAGTTGAAAGCACATCGCTACGCCGCGCCGGTCGATTACGGATACTGATCTTCGCCGAATGGATTACACTCCGCAGGAACAAATGGTGGTCGCCGCCGCGCGCGAGAAACACTACGGCGAAATCGCTTTCACGGGAATGCGTTTGCCGTTGATCGCGTTTGCGCTCGCCAAGGCGACCCACGCGCCGCGCGCCATCGGCTTGTTTGAAAACGGACTCGTGCGCGACACGCCCGCGACGGAACTGCTCTATACGATGGGCGACCCCCCCAACATCACGGGCGCGCAGTGGGCGACGCGTATGACGAATATTATGGGGCTGCTGGCGCAGGGATGGGTTGATCTGGGTTTTGTCGGTGGCGCGGAAGTGGACCGTTTCGGAAATTTGAATACATCGTATGTTGATCCCTCCCAGAATCGAGGGGCCAAACTCCCCGGCAGCGGCGGCGGCGCGGACATTGCGAGTCTAGCCAAGCGGCTCGTGGTGATTATGCCGCACGAGAAACGTCGGCTGGTCGAGCGCGTCAGTTTTGTGACTTCGCCCGGTTATGGTGATGGACCGGGCTGGCGGCAGCGCGTGGGTCTAGTGCGAGGCGGCACGCGCGCGCTGATCACGACGCGCGCGGTCTTTTACTTTGATCGCGAGACGTGCGAGGCGGTGCTGCATTCTTTTCATCACGGCGAGACGATTGAATCGGTACGAGACGACACGGGCTGGAGCTTGCAGGTCGCGCCGGACGCGCGGGAGACTGTTGCGCCGACGGTTGAAGAGTTGAAAATTATTCGGCGCTATGATCCGCAAGGATTTTGGACTGGCAGACGATGAGGCTCTGAAAAAATAATTGAGGCGCGGTGCAAAATATTTGGACTTTACAGACCAAGGTAAGCGGAACGAATCTGCGGGTCTTGCAAGAGCTGCTGACTGGGACCGGACTGCACCACGCGACCGACTTTAAGCACATAGCCGCGCGTCGCCAATTCGAGCGCGTGGCGCACATTTTGTTCCACCAAAAGAATCGTCATCCCCTGCGCGTTGATCTCGCGGATCACGCGAAAAACTTCTTCGACCATGATCGGCGCGAGTCCGAGCGAAGGCTCCTCGAGCATCACCAATACAGGTTGGGATAACAGCGCCCGCGCAATCGCGCACATCTGCTGCTCGCCACCGAAAGAGTTCCGGCAAGTTGACTTTGGCGTTCGGCGAGACGCGGGAAGAGTGTAAACACGCGCTCCATTCCGTCGCGCACCTGCTTGCGCGCGCGCTGCGGGTACGCACTGAGTTCCAGATTTTCGAGCACGCTTAATCCGTGCCAGAGTCGCCGTCCCTCAGGAATCTGCGCGATGCCGCGTTCGACAATCGCATACGGCGGCAGACGGTCGATGCGCTCACCGTTGAAATAAATTTCGCCGCGCGCCGGTGGGCGCAGTCCTGAGACGGCGCGCAGACTGGTGGTTTTGCCCGCGCCATTTGAACCGAAGAGCGTGACGATCTCGCCCGCGTTCACTTCAAACGACGCGCCCCACAACGCTTGCGCCTCGCGTAAAAAAGGTCAATCCCTTCGACTCTCAACATAGGCTGATCACATCAGACTTGTATATTCGCTATTTCCAATCGCCTACCTTGTTTCGGACAACATGAAAATTTTTTCAGCGGTCGGGAGAAAAATATTTCGCGACAATCTTTTGGACCGTATTGGCTCCGCGCAGTGTTGAAGATTTGCCGAGTGTCTTTTCGAGAAGTGCATTTGAAAAGAGGGATTCGCTTTGCTTCTTGCGGCACAACCAATAGACCTCGCGCCCATGAATCGCCAGGTCGTCAATTTCTGTTCTCAAAGCCATTACCTTTTTTATCGACGCGGCATCCAGCGTCTCGGCGAGGAAAGCAATGTTAAGCGCTACCACCGCGTTGAGGTCCGCCTTGCGAAAAGGTTTGTAATTTGCGATCTCCAATAATTCGGCATCGGTCCGGATGAAGGTGGCGACTCGATAGCCAAACACTTCTCCTAATTTATTCTCAATCAAAATTTCCAGAGTCTTTGGATTTTTTGCGTTCGTCTCAAACAGCACGTTGCCACTCGCAATAAAAGTTTCGACTTTTGAAAACCCGAGTGACCCGAAGACTTGGCGCAGATGATCCATCTTGACGATGTGACCACCAACGTTGATTGCACGAAGGAACGCGACGAATCGTGACATAATACTAATCACCAATTTAGCGACGCACCTGAAACTTGGACTTTTCTAATTCGTTCACCGGGCGAACTGCTTGCCAAGGTGCGCTCCGATCACGTGCGGGTTTTGCGCGACCTCATTCGGTTTGCCGTCGGCAATTTTTTCGCCGTCATCGAGCACCATCAGGCGGTCGCAGATTCCCATCACCGCGCGCATCACATGCTCGACCATCACGATGATCACACCACACACGCGCACGTCTTGTATCAATTTCATCGTCTGCTCGGACTCGGTTGGATTCAGACCGGCGATCACTTCGTCGAGCAACAGGAGGTCGGGTTCGGTCGCCAACGCGCGCGCAATTTCCACGCGCTTGCGTCCGGCGGCAGCGCGCCGTACAGCAACAGATTGAATTGCGCCAGATTCAATCTGTTGCTGCCCACGACAATTTTCGCGGTCGAGACCTGCTGCTTCACAAATTTAAAAATCACCGCGCCGATCACCGGACCCCACAGCGTGCCGACTCCGCCGATGGTCGGCATCAACACCATCGCGATGCTCATCGAAAATCCGAACACAGTACCGGGATCAATCAACAGGAAACTTTGCGCGTAGATGCTGCCGCACACTCCGACCACAAACGCGCTCACGATCAAGGCTCGCAAACGCAGCCCGGTCGTATCCACGCCGACCGTTTCCGCCGCGTCGCGGTCCATATTCAGAGCGAACAAGCCCAGCCCAAAGCGCGATTGTCGCAACCACCACGAGAGCACAAAGGCGCCGATCATCAACGCCATCGTTAAATAATAAAATTGCAGCGAGTAGGATTGAAAATCATTTGGCGTCGGCAGGGTCAACAATTGATTTCAACTCACCCAACGCGCAACCTTGACGGTTTGAAGCGCGGATGAGAGCGGGGCGTGGCAGCCTAGCAAAATAAAATTGTGCGTCAGTAGAACCATCGGTGCTTGGCGACCAGCCCTTGTCATTCTACAGGCAAATACATATAATGCTTTCATCGATTCTCCTCAGTTCAACGCCACCCATTTTCATATCTTAGAACACCTAACACTTGTGCCTGGGGCTACGAATGTGGCACATCCTTGGTGGCACACCCATCAAGGGAGTTGCATCCGTTCAAATCTCAAATGGCGCAACGAGAACGTGCAGGCGAAACACGGGTGAGATAAATGGAAATG
>JBBSHK010000345.1:0-4096 GCA_038253185.1 Anaerolineae bacterium
CCGCCAGCGCCAGCGCGGGGAACGCCGGAAAGAGCAAGCGCGTCTGCTCCAACAGTTTCGATCCTGCGACGCCGAACAACCAGAAAAGATACGGCACCGATACAAAAACCAGAAGCGCGCGCACGTGCCAGTTGCGGCGAGTGCGCGCGAGCAACACCAGCGGAACCGATAGCAACAACAGCGGTCCGATCGTCGCCTCGTAATTTAGCGCGCCCTCCTGTCCGCTGATCGATGCCTCCCACGGCGCGAGCACGAGTCGCAGCGGTTCGCCCAAGAGCCCGGTGCCGAACCGACCAAACTGCGCGGCGCGAAATGCGTCCCAAAATTTCCCGCCGAATAAAAACGGGTAGATGGGATTTCCTTGAGCCACTAAATTTCGCAGATACCACGGAGCGGCGAATAGCGCGGTGGGCGCGCCGAACCGCGCGAGCTGCTTGATGGATTCGCGATTCAGCCCGCGCGCCAAAATCAAAACCGCGAGCGCGAGTGGAATAATCAGCGCGGTATATTTGACGCCGAGCGCGAGTCCTGCGAACACACCTGCGAGCACCAACCCGCGCCCGTCCGTTGTGCCCTCGCACAGTGTGGCTCGTAACACGACATATAATCCCGCCGTCGCGTAAAACGCGAGTGCCGCATCGACATAGGGCCAGGAGGCGATCAACACCAGAGACGGTACCGCGCTCAAAAGGGCGGCTGCCATCCAGCCCATCCGAGTTGAAAAAATTTTATGCGCGAATTGAAACACCAGTCCCACTGTCAAAAGCAAAAAGCCCCAATGAATCACCTGCGCGAGTGTATCGCCCTTGAGCAACAACGCGCCGAGATAGAGATTTTCGACCAGCGACGGAAAACTGAAATACGGAATGTCGGGTGGCGCGGTGATACGTCCTTGCGCGATCCAAAACTTGCCTTCCGTCAGGTGATAGACTTGCGCGTCCCACGCCAGCGTCGGCGTCAGCGCGCGCAATAATGCCATTAGCAACGTCGCGGCAATGAAGAGCGCCAGCGCGCGTTCAAAGCGCGAGCCGATTGGAAACCGGCTCGCTCGCAGCTCACGCACACTTGAGCGCACGTCGTTTCGCAACGCAATCAGCGCCAGCAAGAGGATTATCCAGAAAATCAGAGCAGAGAGCAGACCGAGTATCCCAAGCAGCAGGATCGAAAAAGAAATCGCGCCCCAGCCCAAGCCTGCGCGCAGAACGATACTCTCCAGCGGCGATTGAAGTTCGAACCCGCGTGCGAGTCTCCGTCCCGACGCGCAGGCAAGCAGAAACAGCAGCGCGAACGCGAATACATCGCCCGCCACACTGACCAGCGCGAACGCATTCTCCACCGCAAACGGCTTGTGCACGACGTAATAGTTGAACGTGACCGCGAAGAACCACGCGACCACAACCGCGATGGCGAACAATTTTGCAAGCGTCGGACGATCAGACATTCTTGGTCGAATCATAGCGGAATGAGAGTTGAGTTCTGCACGGTCGCATTGACCGGCGTTTCAATTATCGCGTCGGGCGCTGCCGCGCGTGATCGAAAATACAACACGGCGACGGCGATCAGCGCATAGCCTCCGCCGAAACCACCGAGCGCGTGATCGAGCGCGAACGCGCAGAGCGAGCATGCGACCACGCTGAGAATTTCATTCCTGCCGCGTAGCGTCGGGATCAGCGTCACCAAGTTTGAAGCAAAGAGCACCGGCACGAATAATTGATTGAGTGCCTGAATCGCCGACGCGCGAGGGCGCGATGTACGCGCCGCGCGGTAGAACAAAAACGCGCTGGTCGCAATCAAGACTGCGAACACGATGCGCGCGAGCCCGTCCGCATACCACCACGCCCAGACGGAAGAAGTGAGCAGCGGCAGCACGCCAGTCGATTCGTTCGCGCGCTGCGGAAGCACCTCGATCAAGCGCGTGACCCACTGCGGATCAAAAATAAACGCGGGCAAACAAAACATAAACAGCCCGACTGAAAAGCTCGCCAGATTTTTCCAATCGCGCGACCACAACCAGTGCAGCAGCATATAGCCGACCGTAAGCATCGCAAGCTGCGGTTTCGCGAGCAGCGCGACCGCGCCGATACCGGCGAGCAGCGGACGGTTTCGCAAAAGCCACGCGAGTGGGACCAAGAGCCAGCCGTCCAACATTGCATCGGTCGTCGCAAACCAGAGCGGCGTGAACAGAAATAACCACAATCCCTCGCGCCGGAAGAGGTACAGAATCGAAATCATTGGGACCATAATCCAGACGAGGCGAAACCAATTGGGCAGCATCGAAAGTGGCGCGAAAATCCACAGCACCGTCGGCAGCGGATAATAGTGGCGCGGTCCCACCGGATTAATTCCCTCGCGCGCCGCGCGCCCCATCTCGATATAGAGACCATAGTCGTACGATTGCCAAACCTGCAAGACGTACGGGAGCAGCGCGGACAATTCCGCGGCGAGCGCGGCAAGGGACAGCAACAGCGCCGCGCCAAAAATAATATTTCGGCGCGTGAGGTTTGGCGGAAGTGAGGCGATTCGTTGATGCACCTGAATTTTTATCCCACGCTGGGCGGAGGCTGGAAGGCGTGGCGCAGATTGTCAATTGACGCGCCGCGCAGTTGAATCCGCGACGCCTCCGCTTGACCCAAGCCCGCCCACACGGCGAAGGCGAGGTAATCAATCTGCGCGGGGTCAAAACCCATCAGCCGCGCGCAGGTCGAATCGACCGCGAGAAAATCCGTGCCGACGACGAGCGCGCCCGCGTTCACCGCAGTGCCGAAGAGCGGACCGTCGCCTTGCATTCCGACGATGCCATCGACCACCGCGACGCGCTGCGCGGTCGGCAACGAGTCGAGCAGCTCGGCAAGAAACGCGGGAATGCCTTTGATGTGCAAGGTATTTTTGGGCCAGCCGTATTTGATACCGGGCACGATACCGAAAAGATTTTTGATACTGCCCGACACTTGCGTCCAGTGATGCGTTTTTAATTTCGGCACCGAGATCAGCGCGTCGGCCTGCACGATCGTCCGCGCGAGAAATAATTGATCGAGCCGGGCGTACCCACCCTTGAGCGGAATCGGCATGAGGTCGTCGTAATTGAGATCGACGAACTCGACGCGCTGTCGTTCGAGCATCTCTGCCATACCCGTCTCGATCAACACTGCCTGCGAGTCGCGGCGGAACGTCATACCCTCCGCGACCACGACCGATTTCACGCCCTGTTCGTCCCGCAGAAATTGGATCAAGGCTTCGATCACGCGCGGATGCGTAAAGCTCGGATGCCCATTCAGAAAATCAACCAGGTTTGGTTTGATGACTACGCGCGCGCCGCGCAAATCCGGCGCCGCGGCATCCTGCCACGTCTGGCGCAAACACGCGAGCACATCGTCGTCGTACGATCCGCATTGTCCCAATCCGACGCGTGCGGCATTGGCGAAACGTCCTTCTTGCCCGCGCAGCATCCAGCGGAACCAATTCACAAAACCGACCGGTTCCGTCTCTTTGTACACCACGCCTAACGCTCCGGCGATTCCACTCAGCAGCGCGAGGCGCAGGAAGGCGCGACGCTTTAATGGTTGCGGCGATTTCATGGTGTCGTGTTCGACGATTGCGCCAGCAGCGCGAGCGCGGTCGTCAACGGATTACTGTCCCAACTGGCATCGGCGCGTTGGAGCAGATTCAAGCGCGTGATAAAGCCCACGTTGTCTCTGCCTGCCGCGCGCATTGCCCACGCGCCCCACGCGAGCTCTGCCGAAGTTTTCGCCGCGCCGACGGCTTGATTCAACCAAGTCCAGGCGCGCTCGACCTGCTCGGTCGAAATATTCAGTCGCGCCAGAGAGAGCGCGGCGAGTGATGTGTTGATGATCGTCGCAGGCAATTCGCCTGTCACCATGAACGGATTGCCAATATTCCATCCGCCCGTTACGATGGCGCGGTCGAGCAGGAACTGAACGCCTTCGCGCACGCGCGTGTGGTCGGCGCGTGCCGTCGCCTTTAACGCGAGCAGCGCGAGCGCGGTCGGAAAAATCCACGCAGCGTCACCGACCTGCCAGGGCCAGCCGGTGATGGTCGGATTGATCTTTAGAATTTTTTCGATGTGCGCGACATCCTC
>JBBSHK010000346.1:0-4086 GCA_038253185.1 Anaerolineae bacterium
CCACAACACTCCAACATAGTATAAGTGTATGACCATGACATTTGGTATTGATTGTTGTTTTCATCGTCATACGCAAGGTGAATCGGTTCAGAGCCTCGATGGGATCGCTCCGCAATTACGAAATGGTTCGTCTGGTGCAGGCACTGATTGCAGTGAAGCTTCTCAATTTTGGTTTTCGATTCTGCATCGGATGCCATGACTTTCCTCCGAAGTTTCTGTTCATTCAGACCAGCGCCATCCAGATTTGTAGATGGTCACAGCGCGTCGTTGCTCATTCGACTCGAACGCCGCGAGTGCGATTGCCAAGCTCTTGCGATTGTCCGCGCCTGAGGCGATGCACGGCGTTGCATTCACGATGCAATCGACGAAATGGCGGAACGGTCCACCGGTGATGCTGTCTTTTGGAATCTGTGGAATGAAAACTTTGTCGCGCCATTCACCGCGCGGCAATTTCGCTTTGAGCGCGTCGTTTGGTAGCGCGTTGAATTCGACCGAGAGCGGGACTACGCTGTCCACGCCGATTTGCAGATTGCCATTCGCGCTGTAGAGCTTGAGACTGTTCTCTTCGGGGTTCGTCGCCCAGCTCGCCTCGACCACGCCGAGTGCGCGGTCGGTGAAGCGAATAATCGTCACGCCGTAATCTTCCACCTCGATATCTTTCGCCAGCGTATCGGTGAACGCGCTGACCTCCGCCGCTTCTTTGCCGGCGAGAAAACGGATGAGATCGAATTTGTGGATGCCGAGATCGAACAGCGCGCCGTGAATCGCCTCGTCTTTTTTGAAAAACCATTTGCCGCCCGGACTCCAGTTCTCCGGTCCGGCGTGACCATAGCGCGAGCGCACCGACAAAATTTTTCCGAGCGCGCCCGCGTCAACGATTTGTTTCGCGACTTCGTGAACTGGAAAAAAGCGCTGGCTCTGTTGCACCATCAAGACGACGTTCGCTTCATCTGCCGCCGCGACCATTTCGTTCGCTTCGCGCATCGTCGCCGCCATTGGTTTTTCGACGAGCACGTGCTTGCCCGCGCGGCTCGCGGCAATCGTCATCTCGGCGTGCAAATAATTCGGCGTGGCAATGCAGACCGCGTCTACTTCGGAATTGGTCGTGGCGTCGCGCCAATCGGTCGAGACTTGCGGGATGTCGAACTCCGACGCGAGACGTTGCAATTTTTCGCGACCGCGCGAAGCGAGCATCACCACTTTCGCGCCGGGTGTGCCGCCGTGCGCCCAGCCGCCCATCGCGCGCTGCGCGTATCTACTTCCGGGTTCCGCGAAACCGGGCAGAAAGGCGTGCTCGGCAATTGAACCAGCGCCGATGATAGCGATTCGTATGGTCATAGTTCGCCGGACGACCGACGAGGTGGACGGCAGTGTGTCGGCTTCGGTCGTTTGTCCACCGTCCTCCGTCACATTCCTTTCAAATGGTCTGCCACGCGCAACGCTTGCGCCATGATCGTCAGCGCGGGATTCATCGCGCCCGATGATGGAAAGAATGACGCATCAACCACATACAGATTTTGTACATCCCACGCGCGACACCATTCATCCAGCACCGACGTTTTTGGATCATCGCCAAAGCGGATCGTGCCGCATTGATGCGCGGCAAACTCGATGCCGACTTGTTTCGCGATGTATATCGGATAGCCCGCGCGTTTCATAATGTCTTGAAATGTTTTAACAAGCCGATGATGTGAGTGGACGTTGTTGTACTTGACCGACACCTTGATGCTGCCGTCGTGCCGCAATTCCACGAGATTATTCGGGTCGGGCAAATCCTCCGTCATAATCCACCATTCGCAACTGTGGTCGGTGATATAGCCGAGCATCGGACGCGGCACATAGCCCACATCGGCGGTCAGCATCCCCGGTTGCAATTTGCCGACGGCTTGAATGTTACCGAGCGGATAATCGTAATTCGGACCGCGCAAATAAAAATCATTGATGGCGATGCTCTTTTGAAAAACCACATCGTTGCGCTGGCGAGGATTCATCGACATCGCAACGGTACCGTGATGTGTCATATAGTTGCGCCCGACGAGATCGCTGCTGTTGGCTAAACCTTTTGGATGTTTGTCATTGGCAGAGCGCAAGAGCAAGGCGGCAGAATTCACCGCGCCCGCCGCGACGACGACAATCGGCGCGGAGTACATTTCAGTCTGACTGTTGCGCGAAACTTCTACGCTGCTGATTTCATTGCCCGACGCGTTGGTGCAAAGTTTGCTGACGTACGCATTCGTCAAGAGCGTGACGTTACCTGATCTGAGCGCGGGTACCACCGCGCAAATGTGAGCATCCGATTTTGCATCCACCAGACAGGGAAAGCCGTCGCACGTACTGCAGCGGATGCACCTGCCGAGCGAAGGATCGCCCTCGACCAGATCAATGCCCATATGATAATGATACGGATGCAGCCCTTGCTTTTTTAATTTTTCTGCCAGCGCCTCGATGTACGGTTCGTGCGAAATCGGCGGATACGGAAAATCGCTGCTGCGCGGCGGATCGGTCGGGTCTTCGCCCACTTTGCCGTGCACGCGATAAATTTTTTCCGCGCGCGCGTAATACGGCTCGAGCTCATCGTACGAAATGGGCCAGGCGGGCGAGATACCATCGTGATGAATGAGTTCGCCAAAATCTTCTTTGCGAAAACGCGGCAGCGCCGCGCCGTACACTTTGGTGTTGCCGCCGACGTAATAATTCATCCCCGGATGAAACGGCTGGTCGTGCTTGTCGTACCAAACTTCTTTGGTTTTGTAGATGCCGCGATCAAACACCGCCTCAGGATTCCAATTGTCTTTGGATTTCGGCAAGAATCCGCCGCGCTCGATCAGCAATATTTTTTTACCCCAATCGGAGAGCGCATACGCGAGTGTGCCGCCGCCCGCGCCGCTGCCGATGATGATGATGTCGTACGAATTCATTTATGATTTGGGATTGATGATTGCGCTGTTGAAATCATAAATCAGAAATCCCAAATAAACCTGATCACATCGTCTGCGCTCACATCCGCCGCGAATCGTTACGATCGGCGGATTGTGGTCTGCTGTCTGTCGTCTGTATTCTGTCATCTGTCGTCTGGTGTTCCACCATCACCTTCATCGTCTCGCCCGCGCGCATCGCCTCGAAAGCCCGCGCGACATTGGACGCCGGGATGCGGTGCGTGATCAGCGACGAGGGTTTCACGACACCGCTTTCCAACAGCTTCACCGTCGGCGGAAAAGTATAATTGCCGACGAATGCGCCGTACACGTTCAACTCGTGTCGCGTGATCGTGTACTGATTCACCGGTGGATTGGCGTGTGGCTGCAAGCCGAATAAAACAATCCGTCCGCCGCGCCGCGCGAGCTGAATCGCTTGCGGCAAAAGATTGCCAACGGCATCAACGACAATGTCCGCGCCGAGTCCGGTTTCATCGCGCACGATTGTTTCGGCATCCTGCTCGCGACTGTTGATCGTCACATCCGCGCCATTTTTTTCCGCGAACGCTAATCGGAACGGCGCGACGTCGGTCACAATAATTTTCCCCGCGCCGCCGGCGCGATACACTTGCGCGAACAACAGTCCGACCGGACCCGCGCCGAGCACCGCGACCGCTTCGCCCGGGTTGATTGGCACGCGCGTCGTCCCGCCGACCACACACGATAAAACTTCGGCGAACACCGCGTCGTCGAGCGATACGTCGCGATTGATTTTGAACAGCGCGCGTTCCGGCGCAACTACGTACGGCGCGAGTCCGCCGTCGAGGTGAATGCCGAGTGTCTTGTAATCCTCGCATTGATTCACGAGACCGCGACGGCAGTAGCGACACAAGCCGCAGTTGAGTCGCGGCGCGACCGCCACGCGATCACCTTCGCGTAAATATTTAACGCCCGCGCCGATCTCGCGCACCGTGCCCACAAATTCGTGTCCGAGCACTGTGCCCGGCGTCGCTTTGTGCGCGGGCGGAACCGCGAGAATATTTAAATCCGTACCACACAAGCCGCACGCTTCCACCGCGAGCAGCACATCGTCAGGATTTTTTATTTGCGGAATCGGGCGCTCTTGCATTTCGAGAACGCCGCTGCCCATAAAGACTGGAACGCGCATCAG
>JBBSHK010000347.1:0-4081 GCA_038253185.1 Anaerolineae bacterium
CTTCGCCCGGCACGCAAGGACGCTGGCTGCGTGTGCGCGTGACCGATTTGAAAAGCGGCAAGCGCAAGGTCAACGTCAACATTCCGCTCGGGCTGGTCGACGTGGGTTTAAAGATGGGCGCCAAGTTCGCGCCGGTCGGTCTCGAAGGTCTGGATATGGGTCAGATTATGGCGGTCATCAAAGGTGGTGGTCAGGGCAAGATTGTAGATGTGGAAGATGAAGAAGATGGCGAGCACGTCGAGATTTATGTAGAATAACATGCGGAGGCGTTTCCGATGAATTCTTTTATTATTCGTCTATTGGTGAATGCGGCGGCGCTGTGGGTCGCGGCACAATTTGTACCGGGTATCAGGATTGACGGAACAGGAACCACTTATTGGGTCACGCTGCTGATTGTCGCATTTATATTTGGACTGGTGAACGCGCTAGTCAAGCCGATCATTTCAATCTTGACCTTGCCGCTGACGATCCTGACGCTCGGACTTTTTATTTTTGTGGTGAACGCGTTGATGCTGGTGTTGACGAGTGGCATCTCGGATGTGCTCCATCTCGGCTTTCACGTCATCGGATTCGGCGCGGCATTGCTGGGCGCGATCATTATCACCATCATCAGCTTTTTGATTTCACACTTATTGCCGGACCGATTGTGAAATGCAAGAAGGGCATTAATTTGTAAAGAGACCAGAGTTCAAACGGAATCTGGTCTTTTGTCTTAAAGCTGGGCGTGCGTGGCGCTCGCGCACTTTTATTGTGGACGTTCCCATTGTGAGCGACTCCAAGATTTGGTATAATGACGCCAATTCTGAAGGAGGCGCAAATGGATATCGCCAGATCTTTTACTTTTATGTTCGAAGACCAGGGTTGGATTGCCAAGCTCGCCATCGGCGGCGCGATTCTGCTGGTGGGCTTTTTGTTGTCATGGCTGTTGGGTTTGCCGCTGATTGCCGCGCTCATTTTGGTGCTGGGCTATGGCTTGACGGTGACGAAGAACGTTGTGGAGGGCAGCACGCAGCCACTACCCGAGTGGAGCAACATCGGCGCGTTGTTTAGCAAGGGATTGTATGCTGCCATCGGTCTCCTAGTTTTATTCTTGCCGGGGATTATTTTGTCAATTTGTGCTGCCGCCCTCGGCTCTTTATTCGGAGCTCGCTCGGGCAATAACGCGGGGGGCATTTTTACGATCGTCGCGTTGTGCCTCAATTGCCTCGTCGCGTTGTACTCGCTCGTCGTCGGGTTGTACGTCTACGCACCGCTCACGCGCTTTGCATTGAGCGGGCAGCTCTCTACTTTTTGGGATTTTAGAGGTAACCTCGCCTTCATTCAGAGCAATCTCAGCAATTACATCGTCGCGATTCTGATTACGATCATTACCGGAATAATCGGATCGCTCGGTGTCATCGCCTGCGTCATTGGCTTGCCCTTCACGCTGTTCTATGCGCAGATGGTAAACGCGCATCTGTTCGGACAGGTCGCGCGCGGAACTTCGGCGACTGACGTTACCACGCTTCCACCGATGACGCCGCCGATGGAGCCGATCACTTCCGCTTGATAAAAATTCGGTGCGAATATTTTGTGAAGGATTCAGCCACACCGAATCTCGGTCAAGTCGAACGGATTCATTTACGAAGGTGAGGTGGTGATGGTTCAACCATTAAAGAAGCGATATACTGCCCTGCGCGTGATCGCCATCCTTTACAAAATCTTTGGCATGCTGCTGGCGCTGTTGACGTTGTTGCTCGTCGCCGCGTCATTCGCCGGAGGCGCCGCCACTTTTTTGAATCGCGCGGAGAGTCAATTCGCTTTCTTTGGACCCCTCATCGGCATCGTCGGTTTGATCTATGGCGGATTGTTGGCGCTCTTTTTTTACGCGGCGGGTGGAGGCATTTATCTGTTGCTCGCATTGGAAGAAAATACGCGCCTGACTACTAACGAATGGTGCTAGTTGACGCTCACGCTGTCACGGAAGTTTAGGCAAAATCGTATTTGAAATAGCAACTAGCACCATTCGTTACTATGCTCTGGCAGCAGAACGCGCTTCCCGCCGCTCCGACTTTGCCGCCGCCTCCGCCGCGTCCCGCTTTACCCAACCCGTAACATCTCCAATCAACAACCCGTGTTTTTTACAAGCAATCACGAAACGCAATTGTGAGGAGTGAGCGATGTCACAACAACCGAGTTACCCATTGTCACGCGGCGAAACAGATTCTCGTCTCGCAACTCCGCAACCGAGCGGCGAACTTGTGCCAACGGCTGTCGTTGCGCCTCGGCGCATGGGCGTGTGGCGAGTCGCCGCGGGAGTGTTCGTCGGAAATATGATTTGCACCTTGCTCGCCATCGTGATCCCGTTTTGCGTGCTGTTCGCGCTGGGACTCTTGGCGGGCGGCGGTAGACGCTGAGCGCGAGTTGAAAGGAGCCAACGATGCAACAACTACCGAACCCCGCGCCGACGAGCGCGCCCACTTTTTGGCAAACGGTGATCGGCACGGTCATTGGAAATGTAGGATGCTTTTTGGCGTATCTTGTCCTGGCTTTATGTTTGACCATTCCGTTGCTGGCGGTACTGGGTCCGGCAATTGCGAATATATTTTCGCGCGTGACCAATGGACTCACGCCCTGAAAAAATTCGAGCATGACATTGGAAACAACGCGGGTGCGATTTGACCCGCGTTTTCGTTTATTGAAGTAGAAAGTCGAGGGTTGAAGAATGGGCGCACTCACACAAATTCTCGCGGGCTTTGGTTTGTCGGCGGCATCGGGGCTGAATGCCTACATCCCGCTGCTCATCGTGGGGCTGATGGCGAAATTTACGCCGTGGCTGAAACTCGGTCCGCCGTTCGACGCGCTGACGAACGAGTGGGTGCTCGGCGTACTCGTCGTGCTTGAATTGATCGAAATATTGGTGGACAAGGTTCCGGGTCTCGATCACCTCAACGATTTGATTCAGACGTTGATTCGTCCCACCGCGGGCGCGATTCTTTTCGCCGCCAACGCGCACGTGATCACAAACCTGAATCCGACGATTGCGATTATTCTCGGACTGCTCGTTGCCTTTAGCGTGCACGCGACCAAAGCCGCGGCGCGACCGGTGGTCACGGTGGGCACGCTCGGCATGGGCAACTGGGCGGTCAGCATCGTCGAAGACATCATCTCGGTGATCATTTCCTTCGCGGCGTTGCTCGCGCCGATATTGCTCATCTTCGTTTTTGTAATTTTCCTCTTGCTAATCCTGCGGTGGTGGTCGCGACGCGCAAGTCGAGCAGTAGCTGCCACACCCACCTCCGCGCCCTTGAACTGGCCACGGTAGAATCGGTCTGTGCTGGCGGTTGTAAGGGCGCAGCACTTGTCAGGATCTGCGGCAGGCTGCGCCCTGCGCGTTTCCGTTTTCCATTAAAAAGTTTTCACGAACGCGTGTTCGGGTTGTGATATAATTTCTGGCGATGTCATTTGATTCATCGATCATCAAGCCGCGCACTGACGAAGAGGTGATTCGCTCGGCGTTTGACAACCTCAACATACATCAACTCGCCATCTTGGCGCGCCTGACTGCGACGCGTCGTTTGCAGATAATGTTTGAAATCTGTGCGTTCGCGCAACAAAGTTTGATCGCCTCCGAACCGCCGAGGCATCCCGAAGCCAGTGACGAGGGAATCGCCAAGTACGTCCGCGCACGTGTTGAACTCGGTTATGATGCTAAAACCCTATCACGCGTTCGCTCACTCCATCATTTGGATATATCACGGAATGGGCAAATGAAATCGGCGCACTGGATATATGGAATGAAATAATTGCGGAATATCGCAGACGTGCTGCCGCGACCTGACTATTTATGCCAAGCTCGATCAAGCCCCAAATCCAACAGACACTCGACACGCTGCCGACCAACCCCGGCGTGTATTTGATGAAAAATGCCGAGGCTGAAATCATTTACGTCGGCAAAGCAATCAACCTCCGCAACCGCGTGCGCTCGTACTTTCACGCGCAACCGATCGAGGCGGCGAAAACGTCGCACCTTGTTCAGAACATCGCGCACATTGAATTCATCGTCACTGAGACGGAACTCGAAGCGCTCGTGCTCGAAAAC
>JBBSHK010000348.1:0-4078 GCA_038253185.1 Anaerolineae bacterium
ATTCGCCGCCATTTCCGCCAGCGTGCTCTGGATCATTTCAAAATTCCCGATCCGCTGTCCAAACTGCCTGCGCGTTTTGGCGAAATCAATACACGCGTCCAGACACGCCTGTGCCACGCCCAGCGCGCCCGCGGCAACCCCGATGCGCCCGTGATCGAGCGCCGACATCGCGATGCGAAATCCTTCTCCCGGCGCGCCGAGGAGCGACTCGCGCGGCACGCGACACCGCTCCAAATAAATGTGCGCGTGATCGGCGGCGCGATGCCCCAGCGATTGCCCCGGCATCTTTTCGCGCCGAAAACCGGGAGCGTCGGTCGGAACGAGAAACGCGCAAATGCCCTTGTGCTTTGATTGCGGCTCCGCATTGGCGAAAACAATCGCGACATTAGCAATCCCGCCATTGGTGATCCAAATCTTTTCGCCATTGAGAATGTATTCGTTTCCATTAAGCGTCGCAGTACTCTCAAGGCTCGCCGCGTCGGAGCCAGCGTTCGGTTCGGTGAGGCAGTAGCAGCCGATTGCTTCAGCCCGCGCGAGACGCGGCAAGTATGTGCGCTTTTGCTCCTCACTCGCCCACTGCAAGATACATTGCGAGACGAGACTCGTGTGCACCGTCATCAAGCCGCGCACCGATGAATCCGCGCGTCCCAACTCTTCGGAACAGAGCGCGAGCATAAGCGTGTCCCAATCCGAGCCGCCGTACTCGCGTGGAAGGGGTCCGCCCAAAAAGCCCAACTCTGCCAACTCTTGAATCAAGCCGACCGCCATCGCGCGGCGTTCATCCATCGCGCGCGCGTGTGGCGCCACGCGCTGTTGCGCAAACTCGCGCGCGCGAGTTTGTACCGCGATCTGTTCCGGCGTAAGCTCGAAATTCATTTCAAACTGCGATTACCGCGAACCCTTCGATCTCCACCAGTGCATTGTCATCAAAGAGACTTTTTACTTCGACCAGTGTCATCGCGGGATAATAATTTCCAAAGAAGGCGCGGTAGGTTTCGCCAAGCGGTTTGAGGTGCGCGCGATAGGCGGACTTGTCGGTCACGTAGATTGTGAGCTTGACCACGTTTGTCAGCTCGCCGCCCGCTGCCTCGACCACCGTTTTAAGGTTCGCGAGGGTTTGGCTAAATTGCGCGACGAGGTCGTGTGGAGAAGCAATCTTGCCGCTGCGGTCCATTCCGGTTTGACCTGCGAGGAACAGCAGATTTCCGCCGCTCGTAATCACACCGTGCGAATAGCCGGAAGGTCTCGCCAACGCTTCGGGATTGAGCACGCGCTTGTTCATTTCAACAGATGGTGGGATTTATATTCAAAGGTTTTGTCGCTCAGCAATCAAAAATTCGCCATTGCGAATCATCGTCCTTTGAACTCCGGCTTGCGCTTTTCTTTGAACGCTTCATAAAACGCGCGGTGGTCTTGTCCCATCATCATCAGCGCCTGCGCCTGTGCTTCTGCCTCGACTGCGGAGACCACGTCCATATTCCACTCATTGTTCACCATCGCTTTGGTCATCCCGATCGAAGTCGTCGGACCTGCGGCGAGTCGCGCCGCAATTTCGCGTGCGGTCGTGAGCGCCTCGTCGCGCGGCACGACGCGATTCACCAAGCCATAACGTTCTGCCGTAGGCGCGTCCACATCGTCGCCGAGCATCAGGATTTCCATTGCGCGCCCGCTGCCCACGATACGCGGGAGCAAAAACGCTGCGCCCATATCTGCGCCGGTCAACCCCACGCGTGTGAACAGAAACGCGAATTTGGCATCCTCCGCCATCACGCGCAAATCGCACGCGCACGCCATCACCGCGCCCGCGCCGGCGGCGAGTCCATTGATCGCCGCGACGATGGGTTTGTTCAGCAGACGCATATTGCGGACGAGGTGTCCGGTCATCCGGCAAAATTCCAAATGCCCGCGCATATCTTGTTCGAGCACCTCGCCAATGATTTTGTACACATCGCCGCCCGAGCAAAACGCGCGCCCCGCGCCGGTAATGATGACGACCTTGACATTGTCGTCGTATTGCAACTCGACAAACAGATCGCGCAACTGCGCGTAAATTTCCAGCGTCAGCGCGTTGAGCACCTCGGGACGATGCAGCGTGATCGTCGCGATGGATTCAGAAACTTCATAGTTGAAATCAAAGAGGGGGTTTTTCATTTCAATCTGCAATTCGCAATCAAAACATTACCATACCGCCGTCCACATTGATCGCTTGTCCGGTGATCCCGCGCGCATCGTCGCTGACGAGCATCAGCGCGACCGCCGCGACTTCTTCCGGTGTAATCAGCCGATTTTGCGGACTGAGCTTTTCGAGATAGGCGCGCGCTTCCGTCTCGGACATTTTCGCGCGAGCCACCATATTCGCGACTGAGGCGTCCGTCATCGGCGTATCCACGTACCCCGGACAGATCGCGTTCACGGTGATATTGTACGACACGAATTCTGCCGCGAGCGCGCGCGTCAGTCCGAGCACGCCGTGCTTGGCGGCAGTATATGCGGCGATGTATTTGCCCCCGACCTTCGAGGCAACCGACGCAATGTTGATGATGCGTCCCCATTTCGCTTCGACCATCATCGGCGCAATCGCTTTGGTGACGTAATAGACCGAGTTGAGATTCACGTCGATGAGGCGATGCCACAGCGCGTCGTCGTGTCCCAAAAATTTATGCGAGCCCGCCGCGCCCGCGTTGTTGACGAGAATGGTGATAGCTCCGAACTCACGCTGCACTTGCTCGACCGCATTCACAATTGAGTTCGGTTGCGTGACATCGCAGGTAAGCGCGAACGCATCTCCGCCCTGCTCGCGAATTGAAGCGGCAACGCGTTGGACATCTGCTTCGGTACGCGCGGCGACCGCCACGCGAATTTCCTCTCGCGCAAATGCGCGCGCAATCGCTTCGCCAATGCCTTTGCCGCCGCCGGTAACTAACGCGACGCGTTTCATCGCCAGTGCATCAATCCGCAATTCGCAATCCGCATTCTGCAATCATCCAAACGGTTCCCACGCGGTCACGTGATCCGGCGCGATCTTGTAAATCCGCCGCACCTCACCAGCATATTTCCAGGTCAGCGGATATTTTTCGCGCGCAATGTAGCGTTGCGCGAGCTGGTCGAGGTGTGCGTCCGCGCCCTCTTCGATAATTTCCACCACGCGCCCACGAATTTGCAAATAGCGATTCGGATTGTCGGGGTCGGTGATCTCAAGCGCGACGTGCGGCTCGCGCTGCATATTCAAATCTTTCTGCCGACCCTTCGCCGAATTAATCAAAAGACAGCCGCTCGCCGCGTCATAATCCACATAGACCGAGGTAACTTGCGGCGTACCGTCGGGCATCAACGTCGAGAGATGACCAAAGGCGCGCTTTTGAAACAAATCGAGAAACTGACGCGGAATTTTTCCCTCCGGCGGTTGCCGTCGCCGCCATTCATCATACTCTTGAATGAATTCCGGCGCCTGTCGCTTTAACCGATTATAGCCGACGCGATTGCTGCGCGTGACCAATCCGTACACGAACGGCACCGGTTCGAGATGCGTCTGGCTGCGGACATTCTCCAACCACGACAAACTGTGCACCGCCGCATCTTGAAAATCACTGATGAGCGCCTGACGGAATTTTTTGAATGCGGCGAGCGCGGTCGGGACCGTGTCGTTCTCGCGGAACGCGCGCGCGAGCGCGACGGCATCCTCCAGCGCCAGTTTGGTGCCCGAGCCAATCGAAAAATGCACGGTGTGCAGCGCATCGCCGAGCAGCACGACATTCTCATAACTCCAGCGCCTGTTTTTGATCAAGGTAAAGTTGAACCATTTCACAAAATTGTTCGTGAGCAGCGAGTGACCCCCGAGCACATCCTGAAAAACGCGTTCGAGATATTCGCGCGTTGCCTGCTCCGACATTTGGTCGAGACCCGCGCCGTACCACGTCTCCGGCAAACATTCGACAATGAACGCGCTCGTGTCGGCGGCGAACTTGTACGAGTGCGAGATGAACAGCCCGTCCTGATTTTCGCGGAAGGCGTAGGTGAGTCCGTGAAAAATCTGGTGCGTGCCGAGCCAGATGTACTTGTTCTGCCGCAAGTCGGTCTG
>JBBSHK010000349.1:0-4076 GCA_038253185.1 Anaerolineae bacterium
CCGCGTCGCGCACGCGCTCGACTTACCGTGTGTGACCGGAATCAAAGCGTTGGAATTTAAGGATGGTAGCGCGGTGGCGAAACGTGACGCAGCGGGAGGCTGGGAAATTTTCGAGGTGCCGCTGCCCGCGGTATTCACCGTGAAAGAAGGAATCAACCTGCCGCGCTATCCATCGCTGCCCGGACGATTGAAGGCGAAGAAGAAACCGATTGATGTAATCGAGCCGCAGTGGAATGACGGCGGGCTGGAAAAGTTGCGACTCAAATTGCCGCACGAGGCAAGCCATCAAGTGCAAATCCTCGGCAAAGGTCCAGACGCCGCGCCGAAAGTGGTCGAAGTTTTGCGACAGCTTGGGGTTATCTGAAAGTTAAGAGACCCCTCCCTGCCTCCCCTTGCTAAGGGGAGGGGAGGTGGGGTCAATTCTTAACCTGCGACCTGCGACATGATACTCGGATTCATCGAACACGACCGCGGAAAATTGAATGAGCTCTCGCTAGAGATGCTCACGTTCGGACGTCGGTTGGCGAATCAGACCAACGTTCCGCTACACGCGGTAGTGATTGGCGCGGACGCGCGTTCATTGACTGAGCGCGTGAAAATGTTCGGTGTCTCGACCGTGCATCTCGTCGAGCACGAACGTGTGAACGATTACGCACCGGAAGCGTGGGCGCAGAGTATTGTCCAAGTCATCGACAGCGCGCAGCCCTCAGCAGTCCTTGCGGTTGGCAGCGAGCGCGGCAATGAAGTGATGGCGCACGTTGGCGCACGAACGAATTTGCCGATGGCAGCGAATTGCACCGAGGTGCAGCCGGGTGAACCCTATGTCGTGACGCGACAGCGCTGGGGCGGGAGCTTGCTCGAAGAAGCGAACCTTAAAGGAAATGTCAAACTGCTCACGGTCGCGCCGCACGCGCTTGCGGCGGAACCCGCGCCTGCGACGGAAGAAGTCACGATCGATCAAGTCAGGGCGAACCTCGACGAAAAAGATTTCCGCGTGCGCGTCACTTCGCGCATTGAATCTGCGAGCGGCAAGGTGTCACTCGCGGACGCGCGCGTGGTCGTCGGCGGCGGACGCGGCGTCGGCAGCGCGGAGGGATTCGCGGAACTCGAAGAATTGGCGGAGTTGTTGGGCGCAGCGGTCGGCGGCTCGCGCGTCGTCACCGGTTTCGGCTGGCGTCCACACGCCGATCAAGTTGGACTCACCGGCACTCGCATCGCGCCGGACATTTACATCGCGTGCGGCATCAGCGGCGCGATTCAGCATATGGTCGGCGCGAAAAGCGCGAAGCATATTCTTGCCATCAACACCGATCCCGAAGCGCCGATAATGTCCAAAGCCGATTACGCCGTGATCGGCGACCTGCATCAAATCATTCCCGCGTTGACCGCAGAGATCAGAAAAGTAAAGCATCTATAGTTACAACCTAAAAAGGAGAACTGCATGAAATCTCGGATGAGAAAGCTCACGCTGATCGTCGCCAGTCTCTTGATTCCATTTGTCGTGGTGCTGGTTGCCAGCGCGGCATCCTCGCCGCAAGTCCGCCTAGGATTTCAGGCGGGCGATGATTGGGAACCTGCGATTGCTGCCGACCATTTTGGTCACGTGTACGCAATCTGGCCCCATTACGGCGATTTATCAGGAATTTGCAGCGCGTGCTCGACCTCTGTGGCGCTGTTGCAGGTCAGTAATGATCGCGGGCAGACCTGGAGCGCGCCGCGCATGGTAATTCCGAATGATACCGCCGCGCATCAAGTCGATGTCCAAATCGCGGTTGATCCCATCGACGGAAAAACTGTTTACGCCGCGTGGTTGCAAAATAACAAGAGCGATACCGTTGTGACCCGGTCCACCGACTTTGGGAAAAATTGGACGACGCCGGTGGTCGCGGACAGTACTAATACCGGGACCGACAAACCGATTCTGGTTGTGCGCGGGCGCGATGTTTACGTCGGGTTCGATCACCAACAAAAAGTTTGGGTCGCCGCGTCTCACGATTATGGGGCGCATTTTACTTCCTCCCTCGTGCGGCAGAATAGTGAATTTGGAGTGTCACTCGCAGGTGGCGCCGCCGTCGATTCCAAGGGCAACGTCTATTTTTCGTGGGCGGGCTACTCTCAGAACGGCGGTGCCAAAGGTGCGGTAAATCTCTACATCAGCAAGTCGTCCGATGGCGGGGCAAGTTGGTTGAATACCCTGATCGATGTGAGCGCGTCGCCCCCGGATTGTTCCGCCTATCTGTGCGGTTGGGCATATCTCGGCGCGCAAATTACATTGACCGCCGATCCCGGCGATACAATGTACGCGCTGTGGAACGCGGGCGCGGTTGATACCGGTCCTGAGCGAATGTATTTCTCGCGTTCGAAGGATAGTGGAGCAACGTGGAGCACGCGCCGCGAGGTCTCGCTTGCGCCGAAAGGGGTGAGTCATGCTTTCCCTGCCATCGCCTCCGGCGGCGCGGGCAATGTTCGCATCGCCTGGATGGACACGCGCAGCGGCGGTGCCTGGAATGTATATTATCGCTCCAGCAATAACGGTGGCAATAGCTGGTCTGGCGAGAGCAAGTTGTCGAGTTACGTCGTGGGTTATTCTTATCTGAACGCGAATGGCTTTACTTTCCCGTATGGGGACTACTTTGAAGTCGCTGTGGACGACCTGGGTCAGACGCACGCGATCTGGGGCGAAGGACCGGATTGGGCAGGACCGGGGAATATTTGGTACAATCGCGCGGGCAAATGAGGTCGGGCTGGTTAAAGGCAGAACAACGGATCAGGAATGCAGAAACGCCCCACTCGAAGGAGTGGGGCGTTTGTTATGGCACAAGAGAAACGATTTAGGTGCCGCCCAAGCCGCTGGTGACACGGCTAAAGATGTTCGCGATTTGCGGGCCCAAGAGCGCCAAAATCGCAATGACAACGATCGCTACCAGGACGAGGATCAACGCGTATTCAACCAATCCTTGTCCTTCCTCTTGCTGTGGCAGGTATAACATGTAAGAAGCCTCCTGTATGAATCTTGGAACGAATTAACTATGCACACTATACCGCCCCTATCATCATTCTACAATGAGACCTCAGTACTTTTTGCAGAATTTCCAGTTAGAATTTCTAGTACTTTACTCTCACGCGACCTCTTCGGAGGCGAGTGTGATCGCGCGCAAACTTTCTAGTTTGATCGAATCCAACACCGCGCGTTTTTGTTCGATAAAGATCGGCGACGTCGTAACATCGAACGAACGCGGTCGCGGTAAATTGACATCGAGCACTTGCTTTACGCGACCGGGACGCGCGGTCATAATGTAAACGCGATCGCCGAGAAACAAAGCTTCGTCAATATCGTGAGTCACAAATAAAATTGTCTTGGGCGTGCGCTGCCACAAGTCTACCAACAACTCTTGCATAATGGCGCGCGTCTGCGCGTCGAGCGCCCCAAAGGGTTCATCCATCAGCAACACCTGCGGGTCGTTCGCCAGCGCGCGGGCAATCGCCACCCGCTGCATCATGCCGCCGGATAATTCTTTCGGATAATGGCGCTCGAATCCTTTCAGTCCGACCATCTCGAGGTGTTCACGCGCAATCTGCGCGATTTGCGCCGACGGCAAATGTTTGAGCTTTAACCCAAACTCGACATTACCCTGCACCGTGAGCCACGGGAACAAGGTGTACGCTTGGAACACCATCCCGCGATCCGCGCCGGGGCTGCTGATGCGCCGTCCGTCGAGCAGTACCTCGCCGCTCGTCGGTCGCACCAGTCCCGCGACCACGCGCAGCAAGGTTGACTTGCCGCAACCGGAAGGCCCGACGATGCAACTGAACTCGCGGTCTGCGACATCGATCGACAGATCGTCCACCGCGACGACCTCTTCGCCGCGGCGCGAACGAAAGGTCATCGTGATATCGCGCAGTTGGAGTTTGGGCTTCATCAGGAGAAAAGTCAGATTTCAGATGTCAGACGACAGACCAAGCCATTTGCTCCAGTCTGATTTCTGTTGTCTGATGTCGGCAATCTGTCACTGCGCTCGCGGCGACCAGGGGAGCAGCACGCGATGCAGCCACTTGAAGAGCAAGTCACTAAAAAA
>JBBSHK010000350.1:0-4068 GCA_038253185.1 Anaerolineae bacterium
GAACAGCGCGTCTTGTGTAACGGAGTGATCGCTCCAGAACAGCACTTGCGGAATTGTCCGATAGCGCGGACCCGCGCGTCCGGTGCCAATCCGCGCAGGCGTCGTTGCCATGAGCGCGCGGAGTATTTGTGGATTCGCGGGATTTTGAACCCACGGTCGTTTGCGCGCTTCCGGTGTAGTCAGGTCGGGCAAATCAATACCAAGCTCGCGCCCATTGCCTGTTGTAGGGGCGAATGGTGGTTCGCGCCTACCGCGCGTTTCTACACCTCTGCCCTGCTGTTGTATCTCGGCGACAATCGCCTCAATCAACGCGTCAATTTGCTGCTGCGTGATCATAATCTTATCACTTCGTTCGATCCGCCAATGTGCTCTTTGCTCTCCCGACCCAATCCGGCGCGGAACCCGTCTTTTGTCCAATCAACATGCTCAATTGCGCGGCATGTTCTTCGACGTGGCGCATGTTGTAAAGGAGCAGCTCCGCAACGGTCATATCGGGATTATTCGGTCTGCAACGCTGCGGCGCCAAGAGGTCGGCTGTTGCGATTCGCGCGCGGCAATTGTCACGCCCGTACTGCAAATATGTCAACAACTCGTCGCGCGAGTACACCCGTTCGGGCAGCGCGGCATCCATCTCGGGCTCGCTCGGCGTAAATGGAGCGGGCGTCGAAAAAGTTTCAGGATCTTCCGACAGGTAATAGTCGAGCCAGAACAACCCATGATAGGCGACATACCAGAACTCTGACCATTCCGGATACCAGAAGTCTCCCCATTCGGACTGATCAGGTTCATCCCACAAACGGGCGCGCCAAAGTTCATCGGGACACGCGCGTCTGGAATTTTCCAACATATCAATCGCGGCGCCGAACTGACGCCAGATGCTATTCTGCCACGTTGGTTCCATTTGGAATCTCCACGCGACCATCAGCGCACAAAAATCGTCGGGTCGCCTGCCCTATCCGTCAGCTTGCCGTCTTTCCAGATGCCGATGCTTTCCATCCACTGCTCGAATTCAGGCAGCGGTCGCAGATGCAAAATCTGGCGCAGCGACGGCGCGTCGTGGAATGACGTGGATTGGTAACTCAGCATCGGATCATCGCCCATCGGCACACCCATAAAATAATTGCAGCCTGCGGCGGCGAGCAGCACCGCGAGATTCTCCAAATCATTTTGGTCCGAACGCGCGTGGTTGGTGTAGCACGCGTCGCAGCCCATCGGAATGCCGGAAAGTTTCGCGCAGAAATGGTCTTCGAGTCCGGCGCGTGTAATCTGTTTCGCATCGTACAAATATTCGGGACCAATAAATCCCACCACCGAATTCAACTGATACGGCTTCCATCTTTTCGCCAGACCATAGCAGCGCACCTCCATCGTCAATTGGTCCCAACCGTTGTGCGCGTTCGCGGAAAGTTCCGCGCCTTCGCCCGTTTCAAAGTACATATAGTTCGGACCCTGCGACACGCAATGTTTTTGCGCCAGCGCGTACGCCTCGTCAAGCATCCCCACGGAGATGCCGAACGATTCATTGCCCATTTGCGAACCGGCGATAGATTGGAACACGAGTCCGATGGGCGAACCTTTTTTCAACGCGTCCATTTGCGTCGTAACATGCGCGAGCACACAATTCTGTGTTGGGATATTCCAATCGGTAATCACCTTGTAGCTCATATCGAGCAGACGCTGCACACTCGCGAGCGAATCATCAACCGGATTGATGCCGATGACCGAATCGCCGGAGCCGTACGAAAGCCCTTCGTAAATTTCCGCGCGAATTCCATCTACGTCGTCTGTCGGGTGATTGGGTTGATTACGCGAGGCGAGTGTGCCGGGCAAGCCCATCGTGTTGTTGCAGTGCGAGGTGACGCGAATTTTTGCGCCGCCCCAAATCAAATCCATATTCGACATAAGCTTGGCGACCGCCGCGATCATCTCGCTCGTCAATCCATTCGAAATGCGATTGATTTCTTCATTCGAAGTATTGTTGTCGAGAATCCATTCGCGCAGTTGTCCGACCGTCCAATTTTTGATAACCTGATAAATGGAATCATCCACTGCGTCGTCAATCACGCGCGTGACTTCATCTTGATCGTACGGCACCGCCGGATTTTCGCGTAGCATTTGAAGTGGCACTTCACTCAAAACATATTTCGCCGCCGCGCGTTCAATCGCGGAATTTGCCGCGACGCCGGCGAGTCGGTCACCCGATTTTTCCTCGTTCGCCTTGCCCATCAATTCGCGAAGGTCGCGGAACTCGTACGTCTTGCCGAAAAGTTTAGAGCGCAGCAGCATGTTCTAATTGCGATTTGTCGATTGACGCACTCGTTTGCTTAGCATCACACTGAGGTTCTTGAAACAAGTTGTAGGTTTATAATCGCCAAAACTGACCGCGATGTCAAGGGCAATTTTCTGAAATAGCAATGCCGGGAGAGTACGGAAACAATTCTATTCACGTTGTAAAAAAGTACATTATAGAATTCTTTGAACGAGGAGGAATGATGCATACAATCACTAAATCAGTTGAAGTGAATGTTCCGGTTCGCACCGCCTATGATCAATGGACGCAGTTTGAAGAGTTTCCCCAGTTTATGGAGGGAGTCGAAAGTGTCAAGCAACTCGACGACAAACGACTGCACTGGCACGCCAAAATTTGGGGCAAGGTGGAAGACTGGGACGCGGAGATCACTTCGCAGCACCCGGACCGCGAGATCGCGTGGCGCAGCACGTCGGGCGCGCGCAACGACGGCACGGTCAGCTTCGAGTCACTGGGCACAGACAAGACGAAAGTGAGTCTGCGCCTCGATGTCGAGCCGCAAGACCCGGTCGAAAAAATTGGCGATGCGCTCGGCATTTTGAGCCGTCGCGTCGAAGCCGATCTCAAGCGCTTTAAAGATTTTATCGAAAAGCGCGGTACCGAAACCGGCGCATGGCGCGGTGAGATCGAAGGCGAGCAGGTCAAGAAAGCAGGCTAACTGTCGCGCACTGTGCTTCACAAAACAAAAGGCGTGGAAGTTTCCACGCCTTTTTTATTTATTCCAATTCTCGTACGTCTGCGCCCAATCTTTTTGCTCGAACTCCCAATCAGTCTTCGCTCCGGCTTTACGAATCGAGATGTGCATCTTGCCCGATGAATGCACGCGGTGTGAATCGGTTGGCTGAGTGCAGTCGTCGGGCACAGGAGATTCGGGCGTCGCGCCGTGCCAGTGCCACGCGTGCGCCGCGATGCGAGAATACGTCCAACGCGACGAATACCACCGACGTACTCTCGCACCGGGAACTGTGACGACCTCGCCAGCGTTGACCGTCAACATTTCTTTCTCATCCGCGACGATGCCCTGCCCTTCCATGATATGCAGCACCTGATCAACATTGTGAATGTGCGGCCTTGTCCGCGCGCCCGCGCTGAACCACACCGCGAGCAGTTCGACCTCGCTGCTCTCTTCTGGTGTGACGAGCCGCTGCAAAGTGACCTGACCGTCGAATTCGGTGGTGCCGCCTTGGTACGGCGTATGCGTCGCAGCGGATTGGCTCACTGAGAATGGGTTGATCGTTGTTGCTTTCATCATCATCACAATTCAGGTTTTGTCTGGCTGGTAGCGTGGCTCCAACCTCGGCGGCCTCAAGTTGAGAATGAGGGGAACGTGCAGATTATTTTGCCGTCTTTCGTTTCTTTATGATTTGGCGAGCATCTGCAACAGATTGTTTCTTGCAAGCACAAATTGTTGCAATATCTGCATCGGCTAGCCCGAATCGGTCAAGGATATTCACCTTTTCGGGCAATCCTTCGACGCCCTTAATGCAAAGATAGCCCAACATAAGAATCTCTGGGCTCGTTTCAGACGGTTTGGCTTTGGTTGGCATGTCTACACCGCTCTCTTGGTCTTTGGTTTCGATTTTCGGACCACATTTGGCGTAGTCCCACAGATCTTAGCCATATCACTATTGGAATAGCCTAGCTTAGTAAGCACAGCGACTTTCTTGTCGATGGTAGTCAAGTCTTTCGTCGCGATGTATCCAAGCACCAAGGCCAGGTCCACACTTTTACTTGCCTCGATCTCCTTGTTCAATTTGGGC
>JBBSHK010000351.1:0-4066 GCA_038253185.1 Anaerolineae bacterium
AAGGCACCACCGAAAATATCGACCAGAATATCAACTCGCTGAAACTGATCACGCTGCTGTTTGACTTGGCAGGAATTTTTTTGGTGATGCGCTTCGAACACCGGCATTACAGAAAATTTTTGTCGCGACGCTGGGCGGTTGGATTTTGTTGAACGCGGCGCTGTTTGCTTTCGATTATTTTGCTTATTATCCCGACAAGGCGGCTCCCGCTTTCAATCGCGGCTTGGACCGCACGCTCGCCAAAGCCGTTGAACTTGCCGCGCCCTCCGAAAAGATTTTGGTATCGAGCGCAATTCAGTTGCCCTATGTCTATACGGCGTTCTACCTGAAAATCCCGCCGCGCGAATTTCAGGCGAACGCGCGTTACGAGACCAATGCGGAGGGTATCTACGTGGTGCACAGTCTCGGGCGATTTTATTTTGACTTGGACGCGATTGGAACAACTCGCGGCGTGGCATTTATTTATCTTTTGTACCGAGATGAGGAAGAGGTTTGCGCCGCGCCCCACCGGATGTACGAGACCAAATTGTGGAAAGTGGGGAGTTGCGTCGTGGAGGCGGAAGCGCAATAGCGCGCGTGCGAGATGGCGGACGTTGAGCCACGCGGCTGAAAGCGAAAACTACTGACTTGCGCTCCCGGTTTATTCGTTTTGAAAATCTTGCGCGTGTCCGAAAATCCCCGGCGCGCCGCCGGTGTGCCAGAACATCACGGTTGACCCCGGCGCGATTTTTCCGCGGCGGGTGAGATCGATCAACCCTGCCATCGTTTTCCCCGTATAAACCGGATCGAGAAAAATTCCTTCGAGCTGCGCCACGAGGCGAATGGCTTGAACCGCTTCTGGCGTGACGCGCGCGTAACCGGGTCCGCGATAGTCGCCGTCCACGATGATCTCATCTTCGTTGAGCACTAACTCTGCGCCGAGCAGTGTTGCCGTCTCATTGACCAGGCGATGAATTCGCGTTAAACACTCTGCTGCGTCGCGGCTCACTGTGACACCATAGACCGCAAGCGCGCGACGAAAATATTTCACTCCTGCGAGAATTCCCGCGTGCGTACCGCACGAGCCGGTCGTGATGAAAAGATAATCGGGGTTCATGGCGAGAGCGTCCAGTTGTTCGAGCAGTTCACCGACGGCGGCGAGATATGAGACGCAGCCGAGCGCGGTCGAGCCGCCGACCGGGATTGCATAAGGTCGGCGTCCTTGCGCCTTGAGATCGTTCGTGATGCTCAGAATCAGGCGTTCGGTTTCGTCTCGGTCTTGTGTTCCCGCGTAACGAATCTCCGCGCCAAGCAATTGGTCGAGCAGCAGGTTGCCGTTCACTTCAACCGGAGCTTCGCCGAAAAAAATCAGAATGACGTCCAGACCCGCGCGGCGCGCTGCCGCGGCGGTGATGCGCGCGTGATTGGATTGCGGACCAACGCCGCCGGTGATGAGCATATCCGAATTTTTCGCGAGCGCGTCCGCGAGCAGATATTCCAGCTTGCGAACTTTGTTGCCGCCAAGCGCGAATCCCGTGAGATCGTCGCGCTTTAACAGCACGCGAATGCCGAGTTCATTCGACAAGCGCGGCAATTCGTCGAGCGGTGTCGGGAGTGTCGCGAGCGGATAGCGGGGGAGTGAATCGAGCAGCATATTCTGAGGACGGAAGACGGACAACTGACGAGGGATGGAACAATGCTTCGGTCAGCCGTCCTGCGTCGTCACGCGCGCCAATATTTTTCGTGCGTGTAGCGAAAGGTCGGCAGTTCCTCGCCGGGCGCGAGTGAGACTGTGTTGAACGGCGCGGGCGGATGATATTGATACGCGACTTGGTCCGAGGGAATATGATCCGCGTGTTTTCGCAACTCTAAACACTTGAGCAAAACTTTTTGCTTGAGCGGAATGTATTCGCGCGTGTGCGGACCGATTTCGTTCTCCACATGCGCGGTGCGGAATTCGTAATAGATCACGCGGCGGAGTTTATCGGAGGCGTTCGCAGGCGAGCCGTGCACGACCAGAATATCGTGAAACATCACATCGCCCGGCTGCATTAACGCCGGCACCGCGTCGTCGGTTGAGAATCCATTGGGGCGCGCGGTGAGAAAATCCTGCACCTGCTCGTCGCTCCACTTGTGGCTGCCGGGGATGGTCCACACGCAGGTGTCCTCGTCCGCTTCGTCCAGGTAGAAATCGACGTTAAAGATGGGCTGGTCGCCGACTTGCTCGGTGCCCGCATCGCGATGCCACGGTACGACGATGCCTTCGCCCGGAAGTTTGACCACCATCGAGTCCCACGTCGGAATCAAATCCGCGCCCATCAATCTTTCCACTGAGCGCAGGATAAAGGGATTGCCGAGCAGCACCTTACATTCGTCGCGCTTGTCGATCACGTACTCCACGCGGCGAAAAATATTCGCGCCGGTCTTGTGACCTTTGCCGTAGCGGTAATCTTCGCCGCCGCCCGCAATGCCGATACGCGTGAGTTCGTCCGCCGCCGCGCGCACGCGCTCAAATTCCGCGCCGCGCAAAACGTCGCGCAAAATCAGATAACCATTGTCACGAAAAAATTGCGCCTGTTCGTCGGTGATAACTTTATTATTCATCCCAATCATCTACCACAAAGGCACAAAGACGCGAACCGAGTAGGTGGTCTTTCCAAAAGGCTGGTCTTGAGACTACAGACCAGAAAAATATTTTGCTTGGTGAATTGATGGCAATCTCACTCGCGCGTGGCTGCCAATTCGGGTTGGACTGAGGTGTCACGGCGCGGGAGAATCGGTTCGGCGCGCCCTAGGAGTCCAAAGCGTTTCTTGAACAGAAAATACAAATTGTAAAAGCCGTCGCGCCAGATACGCAGCTTGCTGACGCCGTGGCGCTCTTTGTAATAAATGGGCAGTTCCTTCGCGCGGATGCCGCGCAGCGTGAACGCTTCGACTTTAATTTCTTCGGAGAACGCCATCGTATCGCTGGTGAGATTCATCCGCGACAACAGTTCGCGCTTGAACACCCACATGCCCGATTGCGAATCGCGGATTTTGAAAAAGAACATAAAAAAAATAAATGCATTCAGCACGTCGTTGCCAAAAACGCGCAACCAGTTGCTTGGCTTATCCTTGTGTCCGGTGCGGTCGCATGAAATAAAATCGTAACCCTCTTCAAACATCACGTCGAGCAGCACCGGAATAAAATTGCGCGGGTAGGTGCCGTCGCCGTCCATCGTCACGATAATATCGCCGCTCGCGTGGCGTAAGCCCGTCTTGTACGCGATGCCATAGCCGCGCCGTTTTTCGGTGATGACCGTCGCGCCAAGCGAACGCGCCACCGCCGCGGTATTGTCGGTCGAACCATTGTCCACGACGATAACTTCGTCGACGAGCGCGGGGAGGTCGCGATAAATTTCGGGGAGACCCTTCTCTTCATTGAGACATGGCATCACAAGGGAAATTCGTTTGCCGTAATCCATCGGATGCGATTGTAAAACAGAACTAGGCAATCGGCAATCTCTGGAGCCTGAGTCGCTAATTAGGACGATTGGGATTCTGTAGGTATATCGGGGCGTGGTGGAAAAATTCGGACAAGCCAATCAGGGGACACGCCACGAGTAACCGAAATTGCTTCGTTAACTCTTCTCTATTCTGTAGGGGAAGAACTTCCTATTGAGCCCGCTGGTAGTACAAATACAGAAACAGGAGGGCGAGTGGGAGCGCGATACCAACACACGCGACGATAGTCCGAACTTTATCGAGAGGATACTCATCTGTCGGCATCCTATAATCATTGTAGCACAGACACAACCCTCAACCTTAGCACAAGGAATGAGCGGCTCGAATTCGAGCCGCTCATCATCATTCTAACTCTGGTTGCAATCACAACGTAGCACAGATCAAATCTCCGCGCGATAACTTTCCATCGGACGCGTCGTGCTCTGCATCATGCTATCCCAAAATCTCGTCCACCGCCAGCGCGACTTCAGGAATGCTGTTCGATGTAATTGTCTCGCCGCGATGAGCTTCGCGATACATCTGATATTGTCCATTAGCAGGATCGCTGTAAGTGCCGATTATGTCTCCGTTCAAATCAATCAGC
>JBBSHK010000352.1:0-4021 GCA_038253185.1 Anaerolineae bacterium
CGCCCGCCGTGCAGCTCCACAAAACTTTTTACAATCGCCAGACCAAGACCGGTGCCGCCGACTTCGCGCGTGAGCGAATTGTCGACGCGGTAAAATTTGGTAAAGAGTTTCGCCTGTTCGTCGGCGGTAATGCCGATGCCCTCGTCTTCGATTGAGAACGCGAGCAGCGGCGCGCGGCGGTCGACCAAATCGGGATTGGAGGCGGTCAGGCGGGTTGCGTCAATGGGCGCGACGCGAATCCCGATACGGGCGCCGACCGGACTGTACTTGTGAGCGTTGCTCAAAAGATTCCACAGCACTTGCGAGAGACGGTCTCGGTCTGCCATCACCCTGGTATCTTTTGACAGATCGGCGGAGATAATCTGGTGCTTGGCGGCAAGCTGCGGTTTGAAGGAGCGAATGATTTCTCCGAACAGCGCCGCGAGATCAATCTCGGACGGGTGCAACTTGAGTCGTCCCGCCTCGATCTTGGAAATGTCGAGCAGGTCGTTGATCAAAAGCACCAGACGGTCCACATTCGCTTTGACGGTGCTTAAAAATTCCTCTTGCTCCGCGTTAATCGCGCCCGTGTCTCCCGCCAAAATCAAATCGGTATAACCCTTGATCGCGGTCAGCGGTGTCCGCAGTTCATGTGAAACGAGTGAGATGAATTCACTCTTCATCTCGTCGACGCGCATCAGTTCGGTCACATCGCGCACAAGGCTCACGGTCCCGGCAAGCTCGCCATCAAGGTCGCGCAAAGGCGTGATCGTCACGTCGAGCATTTTGGAACCCCACGCGCGGACTCTGCCGCGATAGCCCTCGTCGAGCGTGTGGTGCTCGAGATACTTGTCGAGGTCCGCGCGGGTGACCGGCAGCGTGAGCAAATCGAGCGAGCGCCCGACCAGTTCCTCGCGCGAGACGCCGATCAATTCTTCCGCCGCGCGATTCATCGAAATCAGATTATAGTCCGCATCGGTGACGAGCACCCCTTCTGCCATGCTGCGTAGGATCGCGTCGAGACGATCGCGTTCATCGCGCACCACGCGCTCGAGGCGGACGGAGGTAGAGATGTCGGTTCCGGTCATAGCGACCGCGACGACTTGACCACTGACGTCGCGTACCGGCGAAGTGGAGATAAGCACATCCACCGTCGAGCCATCCCGCCGCACGAATTGTGTGCTCACCGCGTGGACAACCTCACCCGCCAGCGCGCGCTTGAATGTTTCGGCTGCCTCCGCGCGCAACGATTCGGGCACCAGCATGAAGGTGGAACGCGTGCCGACCAACTCTTCGCTGCTATATCCAAAGAGCGCGCTCGCTTCGCGATTCCACGTCTTGACGCGTCCATCCAGATCAAAGGTGGCGATGGCGGTGCCCGCGTGAGAAATCAAACTTTCAAGATATTCCTTCACATCTTGCACCTGCCGTTCGAGCCGCTTTTGTTCGGTCATATCGCGCGCGATCCCGAGAGTGCCGACGAATTTTTTATTCTCAATAATCGGCGTGGTATTCACCGCGAGTTCCAGCGTCCGTCCTTGACGCGTTCGCAAACGAAGGTCGAACGATTGCGACTCGTCGACCGGCAAGCCGCGCATTCGATTGGCTACGGCGACGCGGTCCTCGGGGGGCAGCAAGACCAGAAAATGTTTGCCCACCCATTGACTGACCGGATAACCGCTCAGCTTGGTCGCGCGCTGGTTGGCAAAAGTAAAGTGTCCCGAAGGATCGATTGTGTAAATAATATCGTTGGCGCTCTGGATCAAGGTCTCTTGATAATCTTTGAGCTGCTTGAGTTGGTCCTCTAAAAGTTTATGTTCCGTCACATCGCGCGAGATGCCCGCCGTTCCAACAACCTGACCGTCGCTGTCACAAATGGGAACTTTGGTCGTGGAGTGCCAGCGAAATTCTCCGTCGGCGCGGCGGATATATTCCGGCTTGCCGATGAGCGGCTGGCCCGAGGCGAAGATGGCTTGCTCATCCGCGAACGCCGCGCGCGCGTGGTCGGGCGTAAAGAAATCGAAATCCGATTTGCCGATGGCTTGCTTCGGTGATTGCAGACCGAGCACCCGGGCTTGCGCTTGGTTGACGCGCGTAAAACGCGAGTCCTTGTCCTTGAAATAAATAAAGTCCGGCGCGGTGTTCATCAGGGTATTAAACAGTTCGCGCTCGTGCGCCAGTGCCTCCTCAGCCCGTTTCCGTCCGGTGATGTCCTGAGTTTGAGAAATAAAATAGAGCGGCTCGTCCAATTCATCGCGAATCAGCGAGACGCTCAAAAGAACCCAGACGACGTGACCGCGCTTGTGAATATAGCGCTTTTCCATTTGGTACGAATCGGTCTCGTGCGCTACCAACCTGTGCGCGTTCTCGACCTCCGCCTTGAGGTCGTCAGAATGGGTCAACTCCTGAAATTTTTTCGCGAGCAATTCCTTTTCAGAATAGCCGACGATCTCGCACAAGGAACGATTGACCTGTAACCAACGCCCGTCGGGAGCAACCAACGCCATGCCGATTGGAGCATAGTCAAAGGCGCTGCGAAAACGCGCCTCACTCTCGCGCAGCGCGGCGGAGGATAGCTTGCCCGGCGATATTGCCGTCGTAGGCTGTTCCGCGCGACTCGCGTTGACCGTCGCGTGCGCCTGATGGTTGTCCTTCGGTCTCGGCATAATCAGTGTGTCTTTAATCGTGCTTGCACCGACTTGGCAAGTGGCGAAAGGGATTCACCCGGTTGCGCGTTGGAATCGGGGCGGCAAAGCTTGTACGCGAAATCCTGAATAACGCGCGTCGCCGCGCCATTCGGGTTTAGTAAAACGTAAGGCTCGCCCGCATTGATCGCATGCACAAAAAAATCCGCGTCGTGTGGAATCACGAGCGCGACCGGCACGCTGAGCGCGCTTTCGATTTGTGCCACCGTGAGCGCGCGACGCGCAAATAAATTATTCACAACGACCTTGATTTTTTCTTTGGGGTAATCCAGCGCGCGAAAAGTGTCCAGCGTCTCTACGGTTGTATGCACGGAGGCGACCTCGGGCGTGAGCAGCAACAAGATGAGATCAGAGGCATCCAACGCGGCGAGCATCTGGTCGTCGAGCTTGGAGGAAAGATCAGCAACCGTGATGGGTGAATCCGCGCGTATCAACTTGAGCAAGTGCTTGAGCATTTCTGCCGTGATTCGTTCCGCGCCGGCGGGCTGTGCCGGCGGCGCCAGCACACGCACCTGCTTGTCCTTTTCCACAAAGAATTCCTTGAGCGAATCGGCGTCCGCGTATTCTTTCCAGTGATCGACCAGATGTTCGAGTGTCGCTTTCGGACGCAGCCCGAGAAAAATCGCGGCGTGTCCATTTTGGAGCGAAAGATCGAGCAAGGGTACGGATTGATTGGATAATTGTGCCAGCGTCACGGCGAGATTCACCGCGAGCGAGGTTTTCCCCACACCACCGCGCAGACTGAATACCGAGACGAGGTGCCCTTGGCGTACGGCGGCTTCGGTCGTGAGCGGCGCGACCCGCATCAAGAGGGTACGCACGCGCAGTTCCAATTCAGAGGGATCAAAGGGCTTGGTTAAATAGTCATCCGCCCCCGCCTCGAAGCCGGTGACTTTGTCGGCGATCTCACTTTTGGCAGTCAGCATCAGGATGGCGATATTGCGCGTTTGGGCGGTCTGACGCAGACGTCGCGCGACCGAATAGCCGTCGAGCTTGGGCAGCATAACGTCGAGCACGACGAGCTGTGGACTTTCCGCGAGCGCCATCTTCAAGCCCACTTCGCCGTCTTCCGCCAAGAGCACCTGATGTCCGGCTTTGGTCAACTTGATGCGAATCAAATTGCGCGTGTCGGCGGTGTCTTCGACGATCAGGATTTTTGCCATGGGGGTTGATTATTGGTTGTTCGTTATTGGTTGTTGGTTATTCGTTATTGGTTGTTAGTTCTTCGTTGTCAGTTGCGAATTTGGCTCGTGGCTTTTAACTTTTAACTTTTAACTTTTAATTCATGCTACGCACTGTCATTTCGAGGAGCGGTTTTTGCGACGAGTGGCACATCC
>JBBSHK010000353.1:0-4008 GCA_038253185.1 Anaerolineae bacterium
CCTGCCCTACTTTACGCCGCTCGCCTGCATCTTTTCTTGAAAAAATGAGATCGTTTCTTCGAGACCGGCATCAAGTGAAACCCGCGGCTGCCAGTTTAGAATTCGCTGCGCTTTCGTGATGTCCGGACAACGGCGACCGGGATCATCCACCGGACGATTCGTAAAAATAATTCCCGCCGCGTTGCCGGTGATCGAGTTGATTTTTTCCGCGAACGTTCTAATCGTCATCTCATTCGGATTGCCAATATTCACCGGCATCACTTCCTCCGAATTCAAGAGCCGCGCGATGCCCTCGACCAAATCGCTGACGTAGGTGAATGAACGCGTTTGCGAGCCATCGCCGTGCACCGTCAAAGGTTCGCCGCGCAACGCCTGACCCACAAAGTTCGGCACGACACGTCCATCGTCGAGCGCCATCCGCGGACCGTAGGTATTGAAAATGCGGACGATGCGCGTATCGAGATTGTGGGTGCGATGATATGCCAAGGTCATCGCTTCGGCGTACCGTTTCGCCTCATCGTACACGCCGCGCGGTCCGATCGGATTCACATTCCCCCAATAATCTTCATGCTGCGGATGTTCGAGCGGATCACCATAGACTTCCGAAGTCGATGCCAACAAAAAGCGCGCGCCTTTCACCCGCGCGAGTCCCAGCGCGTTGTGCGTGCCCAAGCCGCCGACCTTGAGTGTCTGAATCGGAAATTCAATATACGACTTGGGGCTGGCGGGTGAAGCGAAATTGAGAATCGCATCCAGCGGTCCATCGACCTCGATGAAATTCGTTACATCCTGTTCGATGAATTCGAAACGCGGCTCGTGATCGAGATGCGCGATATTATCGCGACTGCCCGTGATGAAATTATCCATCGCGACGACGGCGTGACCGCGTTCCAAAAAATAATCGCACAGGTGCGAGCCGATGAACCCCGCTCCACCCATAATCAAAATACGCATAGATTCTCCAATCTGACGTCCAACTATACCAAGAGAGAAAACGAGTTCAGGAATTGAGAATGACGAATTACGCGAGGTTAGCCGTCCGTGAGCCGTCGTCCGTCTGCGGTCGCCACCAGCCCCAGCGTCAGCATAAACACGAACGCGAGATCGACGACAAAATACGCGGCGTCGAACATCCCGTGCGCGAGGAAATCGACCATGCTGCCCATTAATCCTAACGCGAGCGCCTGAATCAGTATATCATTGCTCGCGCGAAACGCGCGCCACGCGCGCCGGAAAAATTCAAACTCCAGCCACGCGAAAACGAGCAAGCCAAAAATTCCGAGCCGCACCCAAAAGTCGAGAACCACATTGTGCGGATGGGAAAGATTCGGCTCGCGCCACGCTTCAGGCAGGATATATTTCGGATATTCGTACAAGAAATTGTCCAGCCCCACTCCGAACAACGGATGATCGCGAATCATATTCACGCCGCTCGTCCACACCGCGACGCGAAAGAATCCGGTGCCGGTGCCGGGATCGAATAACTTGGCAAACCGCGCAGAGTTCGTCACGACCACGAGCGCGACCACCCCGAGCAAAATGATTCCGACGATCACCACGCGCGCATAACTCACGCGCCCGCGCGCTTGCCACAGCCACAGTCCCGCGACCACCAGCACGCTCGCCGGTACTCCGATCAGCAATCCCCCCAACGAAAATGTTAAAAGGATTGTAAGCGCGAGCAATCCGGTCAGCGCGAGATACCACCAACGCGCACGCGTGCGCGGCAGCATCAACGTGAGCGCGAGCGAGATCGGCAGCAGTCGTCCCAAAAAGAGCGCGGCATTATTCGGCGATTCCCACACCGCGTGAATGCGCCTGATCGTATCGACCACAATCACATCGCCGCGCGCAAATTGAACGAACGCGATCAGGCACACCGCGACTCCCGACAGCAAGAGCGCAAGCACAAGCCGCGACAATTGTGCGCGCGAAAAATGCGTCGCGCGAACAAGTCCATACAGCAGCGCGGGTTCGACCACAATGACGCGAAACTCGCGATTCGCCACGCCAAAATTCGCGGCGACGCGCGTCGAGATGAAACCGAGCAGCACCAGAAACATTACGGCGAGATCAAGCGAGGTGATCTTGACCCCCTTCCTTCCCCCCTTAACAAGGGGAGCTAGAGAGGGGTTGGCTAAGGTTGCTCTTAAACCCCACGCCGCGACACTGACCAATGTCAGCACTTCGACCAGCGACATCGCAAATCCACCGAACAAGGTTTTGGGATAAAGAAAAAACGGAATCGCCAAGACCAGCAGCGCGAGACCGAGATCCATTCGCAGCGCGACCAGCGGAACGAGCAGGACGAGCGCGACCAGCGTCAGCGACAGACTTGGCGAAAAATAAAATACGGCAACCGCCACCGCGAGAATCGCGAACTGCGCGATTTCCGGCAGCAAGCAAAATCTCTGTACGAACGCGGTCCCCCACGCGCGCAGTCGGATGGTCCTCGCCATACGCAATCCACGCCACGTCGCGACGCTCGCGACTGCGATCAACGCGAGCACCGGCAGCAGCCCGCCAATCCCCCCCTCAGTCCCCCCCGCTCGCGGGTCGGAGGAAAGGGGGGGAGGATTTTTGGCAAAGCCCGCGAGCGCGGTGTAAAAGGCGCGCGGTTGCCAAAGGTCGCGTGTAACGAGAGAAAAGCCCCAGCGCGGATCGTCGGGCGGCGTATTCGGTTCAAACATTTGCGGAAAGATCCCGGAGAGCCACGACCATTCGCTATTTGCCCGCACGAGCGCGCGTGTCAAACGATCTGCCTGTTTCGCTTCGGCATCGGTACCCCAGGGCGAAGGCGCGCCTTGCCAATCAGAGGGCAGCGCGTTCCAGCCCATCTCGACCGCCCAGACCGGTTTGCCCGCGTCGCCGTGCGCGCGCATCTCTTCACGCAGTAGCACGAGGCGCGAAAAATTCAGGACCTCGGAGGATACCTGACGGTCTTCCGGTCCGCTCCACATGCCGTAAGGTTTCGCCGCGACGATGTCAAAATCTTTTTGCGCGCCGACTTTGTAGAGCTCTCGCAAAAATAAAATTTCGCTATAGTCGAGATGTGGTCGCTGCGTTTGCAGATTCATCGCGAGTCCCGCCAGCACAATTTTCGCGTGACTATCGGTCGCGCGAATCGCCTGTGCCGCCGCTTGTAAGAGTCGCGCGTACTCGGTCGGGTCCACGTTGCGTTTGCCCCAACCGGGGTGCACGTTCGGTTCGTCCCAGATTTCGTAATAATGAATTTGCTCGCCGTACTGTCGCGCGAACTCACTTGCGAACGTGGCATAGTCGGCAGGATTATTCGGCGGCGCGGTCGGAGTATCGCGTTCGTAGTCTCGCTGGGTCCACGCGGGCGCGGTATTCAGCACCGCCACGATGTCGAGGTTCAGCGCACGCGCGTGTTGTACGAGGCGGTCCCACTTGCCCCATTCAAAGTGAGCAGGCGCGGTTTCGATTTCGCGCCACGGAAAATATTGGCGAATGGAGGTGAGTCCGGCGGCTTTTACTTGCGCGAGCGCGCGGTCGAGCTCGGCGTCACTGGTGTATTGCTCCAATGCGACATTCGTACCGAGAATTTTTTGTGGCGCGGACGTGAAGGACTCGACGCCGCGTGTCTGTTCAAAATAATTGGCAGCCGCGAATGCCAGCGCGCCGAGGCAGGTGACGATGAGCGCGAGATAGAGGAGAAAGGCGATGAGACGAGACATTGGAGACGCCGATAGCCGAGGGCGGTTCGTCGTTAGCGAAAAATTGTGAGGCGCGCCGCTCGTGGCTAACCGCTAATTTCATTTCCAGCGCGGCAGATGCGCGTCGCCGTTGGAAGTAAGCTGAGACCATGTGTCATTGGCGAGGTCGTACAGCCAGAGATCGTGCTCGCGCACCGCGACGAGCTGCGTCACGTCAGGCGACCACGCGAGCTGAATCACTTGCAACCCTGCTTCATTCGCTTGCGGAAAAATCTTTTGGCGATTGCTGCCGTCGCGATCGGCGAGGTAGAGCGCGTAACGTGAGCGTTCG
>JBBSHK010000354.1:0-3971 GCA_038253185.1 Anaerolineae bacterium
CAAGTTCGGGATCGTCCAGAGCCGGAGCGCGAGCGCGGAGAGTATCGCAGGTATTGATGAGTCGCGAGCTGATCACGTTTTTGCTTATCCTTCGTCGCGCGTGTTTGATGGTAGCGCGAGCGATTGAGAAGACGGTGGGTCCTTCGGCGCTGATGAAGGATGTGCTTGCCACGGACATTATGCTGAGCGAGAGTGAGATCGACGCGATTGTGAATCGCGTGATGGAACGGATAGGGCAGGATCGAGAGAGTACTCATCGCGCAATGACGCGATGAGAGGAGGTGAGATGAATTTGTCGGAAGAGCAGCAAATCCTGATCGAGACGCTGAATGCTCGCGTCGGGAATAGTTTGATTGAACTGGGCGCTCAGATGTCATCTGCCATTGAGAATGCCGTGGTAGCCTGGCAGGAACTCGCGAGCTTGATCCTGGAAGCGATAGCGCCCATTGTCAAAAAGCTGTCGGAATTGATTGAGTATGTGCAGCGCCGTCAGCTCCGCGAAAGGCTCGTCCGGTGGGGCGCGCCGAACCGATTAGCGGAATGGTTCGCCACGAAACTGCCGCGCCGCTGGCTACCTGCTGTGGAACTGTCTCTCGTCGAATAGCTGGAACCGTGTTTTCTCGAACTAAATAACTAGCCCGCACTCTTTGGAGTCTCGGCTGCATTGGCTGATCTGCTTGGCAGATGAGCTGGTGCAGCCATTTTTTATTTTTATTTGTCCATCACTGCCACTTGGCGGGAGATGGAGAAGAGATGAAATGCCAGTCAACTTAGGATCAGCCTACGGCACGATCCGACTCAATGCCGATGGGGTGAGCGTGGGGGTCGCGCAGACGCGCGGCGCACTCAACTCGCTGCAATCGTCTTTTAATTCGCTGGGCGCGACGCTCATTCGCACGGGCGCGGTGCTGTCGGCTGGCTTGACGTTGCCGCTGGTAGCGGCGGGCAAGCAGGTCCTTGATCTGGCGAGCAACTTTCAGACGTCGATGAGCAAGATCGCGGGCTTGACGGACGCGAGCACGGCTGAGGTGCAAAAGATGTCGGCGGCAGTGCTGGAAATGTCCAAGCGGCTGCCGCAGTCGGCGAAGGAACTGGCAGACGGTCTGTTCTTCGTGGTGTCGGCGGGCTTTAAGGGCGAAGAGGCGATGAAGGTGCTGGAGGTGTCCGCGAAAGCCGCTGCTGCGGGGCTGGGTGAAACGAAGGTGGTGGCGGATGCGGTGACAAGCGCGCTGAACGCGTACAAGCTGGGCGCCGATCAAGCCTCGCGCATAACCGATGTTCTGACCAACGCGGTGGTTCAGGGCAAATCGTCGGCGGATGCGTTTGCTCCGGCGTTCGGTCGGATTCTGCCGATTGCGGCGGCGGCAGGGGTTTCGTTCGAGCAGCTCGCCGCGAGCATGGCGACGATGACGCGCATCGGTCTGAGCACAGACGAAGCGGCGACGGCGCTGCGCGGCACATTGGGCGCGCTGATCAACCCGAGCAAAAGCGCACGAGAAGCGCTGGCGGCGCTCGGACTCACGGCGGCGGGGCTGAAGGCGGAGATTCGCGACAAGGGATTGCTCGCCACGCTGCAAGATTTGATGACGCGCACGGGCGGGAATATTGACGTGCTCGAAAAAATTATTCCGAACGTGCGCGCGCTCACCGGGGTGCTGGCAACAGCGGGCAGCCAGGGCAAGGCGTACTCGGAGATTCTCGATTCGATGGGCAAAGCCGCGGGGCGGACGGAAAAAGCCTTCGCCGAGGCGTCACAAAATTTTGATTTCCAGTCGAAGGTGCTAGAGAACAACATCTCGGCGATTGCGATAGCAATCGGGTCGCGGTTACTGCCGAAGATTACGCCGTTGATCGAGGCGATTGGCGAGGCGCTGCCAGATGCCTTTGCGTCACTGGTCAAATGGTGGGACTCACTCGACGAGGGGATCAAAGGCGCGGTGGTGGCATTTGGCGCGGTGGTGGTTGCGATTGGACCGGTGCTCGCGGTGCTGGGTGGGTTGTCGCTATTGCTGGGCGCGCTGGCAACTCCGATGGGCGTGATTGCACTGGCGGTGGCTGGTCTTGCGGCGGCGTTCTCGTCCAACTTTTTGGGAGTCCGCGATATCGTCGCGGATGTGCTGCCAAGAGTTGGGGCGTTAATCAGCGAATTGCTCGCGCCCTTCCGCTTGTTCCAGACGTACTTGAAGGATGGGATTGCGCCGCTGGAGGCGATTCGACTGACGCTGTTGAATACCTTTGGAGCGGATGTAATGAATCCGATCCTGAGCACGCTGCAAGCCGCCGCGAAATTCGTGTTTGACTTGACCGCGCCGTTCCGCTTGTTTTTTACCTATTTGAAAGACGGGGTCAGTCCGCTCGAAGCCTTCCGTCTGACGCTGTTAAATACTTTTGGCACGTTGGATGCCGGCGCGATTGCGGGCAAGTTGTTGTCGGGGCTGGGTGATGGCTTGAGCAAAGCGCTGCAAGGTAGCGGTGACTTGGTTGGCAAGATTATTGATTGGCTTACCCCCAAGCTGGCAGCATTGGGGGACAAAGTTGGCGCGCTGCTGGCGTCCGTCGATTGGGGCAAGCTTGGGCAGGGTCTGCTCGACGGTCTGGGACGCGCGCTGCAAGGTAGCGGTGACCTGCTCGAAAAGATTAGAGCATGGTTGCAACCGCAGTTGGGGCAACTGGGAGCGCGCGTCAGCGCGTGGTTCCAGTCGGTGGATTGGGGCGGCGTTGCTCAGGGAATTTTCGACGGGATCGGCAAAGCGCTGAGCACCGGGAAAGACGTAACAAAAGATTTCTCGCAAAAGATTGCCGACAAACTCAACGCGGTGGACTGGAAGAAGGTGGTCGCCGCCGCGGGGGATGGTCTGGGACGCGCGCTGCAAGGAGCGGGGGGCTTGCTCAATCAGGCGTTAAACGCGCTTGGCAAGATCGATTGGGGCAAGCTGGCGGACGCAGTGGGAGACGCGCTCGGCGGAGCGTTTGGCGGCGGCGGCAAACTGGACAAGGGCGCACGGGATGAAGGGATTGGCGGCAACTTTGTTACCAAGCTGCTGAATGCGATGAGCGCGCAGTTTGCGACGATTGATTGGGGTCAGGTGTGGCGGAGCGCGGGTGATGTCGCGCAGAGAATTGCAGATGGACTAGACAAAACGCTCAGCGGGTCGAATGCGCTGGGGCTGAAGGTCGGCGCGTGGGTGAAAGCGCAGGATTGGGGGGCGGTCAACGATGAATTGAACAAAGTATTTGTCATCAAGAATCCGGGTTCAGACGCCGGTAAAGGGATGCGCGAGTGGCTTGACCAGAATTTTGGCTCCAACTCCGCGTTCGCGACGGGCGCGCGAGAAGCGATCAAGAAAACGGCTGACGATCTGGGCACGTGGGTCAATACCACACTGACGGCTGTGGTCAGTAAAGCCACGGAAATATTGAAAGGGATTGGCGACACCATTGGCGGTTCGATTACGTCGAACTCGACCACGCTGAAGGGCATTTGGGATGGGCTGGTAACGACCTTTGGCAATATTGTTACGGCGATCCAGAAAGACGTGCTCGGCGCGTGGGATGCGCTGGTCAAGAAGGTCGACGAGATCACGGGTCCGATCCAGACGTTCGTGTCGAATGTGATCGATCGACTGGCGGGCGGGCTGAATAGTGTTTCGAGTGCCATCGGCGGGGTGATTAGTGGTTTGCAGAACTTGGCGGACAAAGCCGCCGAGGTCGGACGCTCGGTCAGCGGCAATCTGAATGCGTTGATCGGCAATTCACCGGCGCCGCTGGCTGTGGGGCTGTACAGCATCGCTGATTCCTTATATCTGGTTAATGGAATTCTGCCGAGGGTGTCGAGCGCCCTGAGCGGGATGACGATCCCGGGATTCTTGCAGCGTCGTTCGCCGTCTCCGCTCGAGCAGACCTTTAGCGGAATGGCGGGCTGGATTGAGAAGTTGCAGGTGTTGGTGCCGTCGGTGCAGCGTGCGATGGCG
>JBBSHK010000355.1:0-3970 GCA_038253185.1 Anaerolineae bacterium
CTGCTAGAATTTTTATTTGGTTATTATCCGACCAATATTTTCTATTTATTTCATTTCCTCGGACTTTGAAAATATCCTTTAGTATGAAATCGGCTTGTACATTTTGCTCATAAGCGTACTTGCATGACTCATCCGAATCCACACCAACGAGAACAGGTATCCCGGCCTTCTTCAAACCGTAAGAAAGCCCACCGATACCACAGAATAAATCAACGGCCGTTGTTTTCATGCCAACAATATACCATTTGTTCTATTTTTGAAAAAGGGCAACCACTCGCGCGATTGCCCTCTCGCTCCTCACTCATTGCTCATTGCTCTTGGCTCACTGCTCACTGCTCCCCTCACGGCACCGAGTACATCCCGCGCCTCAGGAAATTCCCGCGTCCTGCTTTGCCGAAAGTTGTCGCCTTCTAATACCATCTCGATGCGCGATCAGAGCGCCCGCATTCGATTGTTCCTCGCGTTGTGCTCGACCTCCGCCAGCCCCAACGCTTCAAGCACCGGCGGCACGTAATTTCCAAAGCGACCGCGCAGTCCTTTCTTCAGTCCGTACCAGCCGCCGACCGGGTTCTGAGGTGAGCGCGCCCACGCTTCAACAGTGCCCTCCGCTGCGGGCTTTTGCTCGTCCGCCGTTCCCAGCGGCATCCAATCGCCGTGCGCCTTGAGCATCGTGTGCAGATCGTCAATCGCGCGCAAATTGTAGCGGACTTCCGCGCCGCCTGCCAAGATCACCAGCGCGGGCGGATCCGATGTTTCATCGCGATACGCTTTGACGTCCGACGTACCGCTCGGCGTTTTCAAAAGCCACGGCTTGGCTTTTGTACCCTCGCCTTTCACCTTTGCCTTTGCCATTTTTTCCTCCTTTATTTTTGGAATGCAGCAGTAGATTCTGCAGTCGCTCTACGGCACCGAGTACGTCCCGCGTTTCAGGAAATTGCCGCGTCCAGCTTTGCCAACAAACTTTTCGCCCTCGAAAACCATTTGTCCGCGCGACATCACGTACGCGGGCGAGCCGCTGACCTTCATCCCTTCGTACGGATTGTAATCGACGCGCATGAAATGGGTTTTTGCACTGATCGTGTACGGACGATTGGGGTCCCACACCACAATGTCCGCGTCGCTGCCGACCGCGATCGTGCCTTTGCGCGGAAAGAGACCGAAGAGTTTCGCCGCCGCAGTGCTGGTGAGTTGCACGAAACGATTCATGCTCCAACCGCGCTCGATCACGCCGCCTTGATAAATCGTGTGCATTCGGTTCTCGACGCCCGGCAAACCGTTCGGGATTTTGTCGAAGCGCTCTTTGCCGAGTTCCTTTTGTTTCGGCAGACCCTTGTAGCCTTCTTTCATGCAAAAGGGACAATGGTCGGTCGAGACCGATTGCAAATCATCCGCTTCGAGCGCTTTCCACAACGGCGCTTGGTTCGCGCGTTCGCGGATCGGCGGCGAGCAAATAAATTTCGCGCCTTCAAAACTCCCGTCCGCGTAATCCTCGTACGCGAGGTACAAATATTGCGGACAGGTTTCGCCGTACGCCGGAAGTCCGCGATCGCGCGCTTCGCGAATTTGTTCCATGGCAAAGTGCGAGGAAACGTGAACGATGTAAATCGGCACACCCGCCAGTTCCGCCAATTTCAAAACGCGGTGCGTCGCTTCCTCTTCCATTTCCGCCGGACGCGACAGCGCGTGATAATTCGGCGTGACCTTGCCCTCGGCAATCATCTTTTGCACAATCGAATCAATGACGCCGCCGTTCTCCGCGTGCATACAAATAAATCCGCCGTTGTCACCCGTTCGCTTTAACGCTTTGAAAATTGTCGCGTCGTCGGACATGAATACGCCGGGGTACGCGGTGAATAATTTGAACGAGGTCACGCCGTTGCGTACCATCTCATCCATCTCCGGCAGCGCGCTGTCGGGCAGCTCGGTGAGAATGAGATGCATGCCATAATCAATCGCGGCTTTGTCATTCGCTTTCTGCAGCCACGTGTCGAGACCTTGCTGCATCTTGGTGCCCTTGTATTGCACCGCGAAATCGATCACGGTCGTTGTGCCACCATGCGCCGCGGCGATGGTGCCCGTTTCAAAATCGTCGGATGAATTAGTGCCGCCGAACGGGAGATCGAAATGGGTGTGCGGGTCAATGCCGCCGGGGATGACATATTTGCCGCTGGCGTCAATGGTTCGATCTGCTTGCATCGGCAATTGCGCGCCGATGGCTTTGATTCTCTCGCCCTCGATATACACATCCGCTACATAATCGTCGGTGGCAGTAATCACACGACCGTTCTTAATCAATGTCGCCGCCATCTATTTCTCCTCCATCAAAATTTTAGATTTCTGATTGGTGATTGCTGATTGCCACGCGCGAATCGGCGCGGTGTGTTCCTCGTAATGCGCGTAGGTGTCACCGCGAATATATTCCCAGATTGGTTCGCCGCGATGCCACGCGTACTTTTCAGGATTGTTCAAATCTTCCTCGTTCAACGCCTCAATGAACGCGAGCACCTGCGCGTGCGATTCGCGAATTTTGTTGCGGATTTCATCTAACGCTCGGTTGCGCGTGGCACGAAAATTTTCATCATTCATCCGGTCAATCATCGCGTCCCACGTCTCGCCGGGCGCGGGTTGCGGCACAATGCTGGTCTGGAGGCGATGCAGCATCTTTTGTTCCCAGAAAATCAGGTGCGACAAAATATCCTTAACTGCCCATTCGCCCAAAATGCCGGGTTGTGTCATTTGCGCGTCGGTGAATGACGCGAGCGCGTTTTCTAAATCGGCGCGAGCCGTGTGAATTTTGTCGAGGAGTTCGCGTTTGGAGAGGAATTCATCCATATCGTGATTATATCAACGCGAGGTGAAAAAACAAGGGTATATGTAATGAACCACCAAGTCACAAAGAATTTTGTACATTTTTTCTTTATGGCTTTGTGCCTTCGTGGTAATCCGTATTAAATTATGCACGATACAATTCGACGCGCAGCATATGAGGTCCGCCGACATTCACCGGAAATTTTCCTTCAACGTCGAACGGGCACGCGGAGACGACGACGATTGCATCCATTAGTGTCTGAAAGACACAGTAATCGCCCGGTTGCGTCGCGTTCGGATTCGTCACCACATTCTCGTCGGCGTCGACGCGCGTGCTGCTGAACATATTGAGCGGCTGTGGGATTTCCTTTTGCGTGAATCCGAGGTCCTGCATCGCGCGTTCGAGATTTTCCGCGCACGATGCGTGATAGCCCTGGACGCCGAGCAAACGATAACGCGCGGGATCACACGCGGCGAGAATCATTTCGTGGAGACCCTGCGCGCCGTCTTCCGCGAATTTCAGAATCGGATGCCGCAGCGATGTGACAAAAGTGTCGCCCTCGCGCGGATAAATATTGCGCGTGCCGCTGGCGACGGTGTGGCGCATCGAGAGATATTCCGTCGGGTCATTGGCATTGAACGCGAACACATCCGCGACCTGATGCCCTTCGGGTGAAATAATTTTGAGGCGATCACCGGCGCGCAGGTGGAACGCCGCGCCGGTTCGTGCTGGAATTTCGCGTGATTCGACAGTACTCGTGGGCGGATTCATCTTGTGCTCACAGTAGAGAGGATTGAAATTTTATTCTATCACGCGAGCAGGAGCACGACAAGAAAGCGTTTCGCGATGGCAGTTTAACTTGCACTCGTGTTCCAAGGAATGTGACAACTCCGTCGCAAGCAGTACGGCTTTGGGTACTCGAATGTATTGATTAATGCGCCCAAACGTATTATCATAGACACCGGAACTTTTGCTGACGAGCAACACAGCATTTTGCTCGTCACGCGTCCCATAGAAATAGCAGCGCCTTACCGGTTCATCCGGCGCGATCTGCAGAATACAGACATTCATCGTGAACGCAATCGCTCTCCCTCGAAAACGCGCTCAAGTTCCGGGTCCCCGCGGAATCCCCTTCCTCGGTAGCCTCTTTGAATTTGCTCA
>JBBSHK010000356.1:0-3966 GCA_038253185.1 Anaerolineae bacterium
CGAGCGCGGCGGCGAGCAACATCAACGCGAGCGCGCGTTCACGCCGAACGACCAGGATGATTCCAGCCAGCGCGAGCACGATTCCGACCGGACCGAATTGCTGAAGCAGGAGCGACGCGCTGTTCGTTACGCGCGGGAGGAGCGTGGCTCCTCCGCCCGCGTCTTGAAAGCCGAGCTTGTTGCGATTGTCGAACGCGGTGATGAGATTGAAAAAACCGTAGAGTGAATGATTATAGTACGCGCTGACCTCGCCATTGAGAATCGCTTCGGCGCGCGGGTACAGCGCCCAATTCTCCGCAGACTGCTCCGCCAAAAGTTGGGAGGCGCGCAGTGGGATGTAAAGATAAAGCAGCAGCGGCGCCAGCAGTAGCAACAGCGCGGCGCCAACGCGTTTTGGATTCAGAGTATGCCGCCGGAAGAAAATTAGCAACAAGAGTCCGGGCGCAATAAAAAGCGCGACGCGGTGATTCGTCAGCGCCAGACCAAACAGAAACGCGGTCGCACACAAATCTCGCGCTTGCGAAGTATCGTACCAGCATATGGCAAAGTACAATGTGAGCGCGATGAGGAGCGTGTTCAGCGCGTACACTTCGGCTTGAGTTGCCGAAGCCCACAAGGTCGGCGCGAGCGCGAACAACGCCGCCGCGAGCAAGGAGCCGCTGCGCGAATGGGAGACGCGCCGCGCGAGTTCATAGACGATTGGCACCACCAGAGCCGCGCAGACCGCCGAAAAAAGGTTGACCCGCCACGCAGGATTTCCAAAGGGCAGCAGCGTAAAGAGCTTGGCGAGCAAGACGTAGAACGGATAGCCGGTCGAGTGCGGCACGCCGAGAATATTCGCCATGTACTGCCATTCGCCGCTGTCGCCGTCGAGCACACCGGGCGCGAGCGTTTTCAGGTACAAAAGCAACGCGCCCAACGCGAGCAACAGCGCGAGGACGCGATCGGGCGAGCGTGAGAATAATTTTTGCAAACTGGCAGTACTCAGAATTCCGTAATCACCTGATCAACTCACTCGCCGTTTCTTTCGAGCGGCGGATGAACGCGATTCTACCATAGAAGCAAAGAGTGTCAATCTCAGCGCGGCTCAAGAGATATAGCCAAGGTCTTTCAGCCGCTCAATGACCTGCTGTTCTTCATCGTCCGAATATCCTCCGATTTCACGGTTGCTCTGAACGGCGCTGCCACCAAATTCAACCGCGCGCGCATCGTCCATAATTTCCGTGAGCGCGTGTCCATCCATATCCGACGGCACCGGCAGCCCAAGCAGATGGAGAATCGTCGGCGCGAGATCAGTCAAGCGCGCGTGTTCAAGAGTATTGCCCGCGCGAATTCCCGGTCCGCTCGCGATGAAAATCCCGTTCATACGATGGCTCGACGAAACGCCGTACGAGGGTTCAAGTATTTTGTTTGAGCCGAATTCAAAATCGCCAAACGCGATGGTCTCTAGACCCTTGGGCAGGAATAAAATATCGGGCGCGGCGTCGAGATGCGCGCCGCTGTAAATATCTTCTTTCTTCCAGAGGTGCTCGACCAGCGGGCTGCCGTCCGGCAGTTTCAATTCGCGCAGGTCGCGAATGAGCGCGTCGCGCAGTTGCACGTACTCGACGCCGCGTGCGACGATGCCTTGTGGCTCGCGTCCTTTCAGATTGATATGCACTTCGCCGATGTAGCCAATGGAATACGCGCGGGTGCGCGACCAATCAACATCGCTGAACGAGAGAAAAAAACGCTTGAGCAGTCCGCGTCCGCCGCGTCGCTTGTCGAGCGTGCGCCGGAGTTTACCGAGTCCAATCGCCAGCAAAAAATTGTAAACGACGCGCGGGGTCAGTCCGAGTGAGAACGCGAGATTTTTTACGCGCGACGCGGGGGTGCGCTTGATTTGCAAGTAGCGTTTCTGTTTTAGAAAATTGTTGACGTACAAAAAGTTCCGCACCGGACCATGACCGTGATCGGACATCACCAGCACGGTCGTGTCCGAACCGAGCGACGCAATCAATTCGCCGAGATACGCGTCAATGTCTTGATAGACTTCCAAAATCCCATCGCGGAATTTTTCCGCTTCGCGCGGGTCGTGTTGGTGGTGCGTCGGGTCATACGCCGACCACAGACCGTGACTCACCGTGTCGGTTTCCGGAAAAACCAGCACTCCGAGATCCCATTCGTACTTGTGCAGCAGATACGCCGCCGCTTTCGCGCGCTGCTGAATCGAATAGTGCAGCGCGTTCAAGAATAATTCGCCGCGACCTTTGGAATACACTTCATCCGAATAGACGACGTAATCACCGATCGCTTGCTGAATTTCGTCTTTCAACTCGGACGGATAGGTATAGTCCTTCGCGCCGCGCGGCGTGAGCATCCCCGTAACGAGCAGCCCGTTCACTGGCGTGGGTGGATACGTCACCGGCACGCCCATCACGATCACTTTTTTCCCGGCGTCGCCTGCGATCTCCCAAACGGCTTGACCATCGCGGTCTCGACTCGACACTGGCGCGAGATCGTACGAGTTCTTGCGCCGCTGCATAAAGTCGAACAGGCCGTGCGCGCCCGGATTCTTTCCGGTCATGAACGAAGTCCACGCGCTCGCGGTGACAGGGGGGACGGTGGATTCGAGTTCACTCCACGCGCCGCTGTCCATTAGTTTTTTCAGCGTCGGCAGATGACCTCGCGCGATGAACGGCTGGATGAGATCGAAGGTCGCGCCGTCAAGACCAATCACGAAAACTTTCATATGTACTTACATAAAAGCACGGAGACTTGGGCCTCCGCGTCTTTACAAGTTCTTGTGGGCCGCCCAGGACTCGAACCTGGAACCGGCACCTTATACGAGTGCTGCTCTCACCATTGAGCTAGCGGCCCAGTTAATCGTGCTCGTAGTTGTTTTGTTTATTTCTCATCGGCACTAAATAATCATCAACGCGCACTTCATCGTTGATCGCGCATTTCTCCGGGTCCCATACAATCTGTTTGCGATCACGGCTGATTTCGTACTTCTCTCTTTCCTCTGGCTCGGCATTGTGCAGAGTAGGAATCCACCACAGCGGCACAGAAAGTGTTCGCCCATTGGTCAATTCAAGATGCATGTAATCGTCGTCGAACCGCACGCGGTGAAGCAACGCTTCACGCGGAAATGTGTATTCTGATGCCGGATAGGCAATCTTGTACCACTTGGCGGTTGATTCGGTCGGTTGAGTTTCCTCAACTTGTTTTTCCTTTGTGGACATTCCATCTCTCCAACAACGGTAGCAAATTTCGCTCGATAATTCGCAGCGCTTGGTTCAATTCGGTTCGGCTCAGGCTGCGCCCCTCACGCGCTACTTCGATTCGCGGTTCCAACCAGACATTGGCATCAATTCATTCGTTTTGTGAGCCCTTGCCGCCATGAACACTCGCGCGATTGTTGGACTAGGCATCGTAACTATGGAACCAGAAAACGAACTCGCCTTCTTTGAGAACGCGCGGGCTCATCCTAATGAAGATAAGAACTACGCCGCGTCTAGCAACACGACGTTCGGCGCGAGCAAGTCTTGCATTTCTCTTTCCGGCATTGGTACTTCTTTGCCACTCGACACTTTGCCGAGCCAGAGCACTTTCGCGATGTCGCCGGTGTAGATCGCGTTCGGCTTGACCTCGCACCCCGCCCAACAGCCCGGACATTTTTTTACAATTTCACGTTGCGGCTGGATCGCTTCACCATACCAGACTTCTTGCAGCGACTGACGCCGCAAGTTTCCGACCACGTTCGGATAATAGACGCAGGTCATTACATCGCCGTTCGGCATCAGCCGCATGTGATTGTGCAACTCGATGCACTGCGGCTTGGGTGATTCAACGCCCTTGAGTAAACGATTTTTCAGCCCGTGCAAGTAATAGCGCTGCACCATCCATTCAGGAATATCTTTAATGCCATCGCGACGATCAAGTTGATCGAAAATGTAATTTAGTTGCTCGGGTGTGAACTCGCTC
>JBBSHK010000357.1:0-3959 GCA_038253185.1 Anaerolineae bacterium
CACCGCGCGCAGCAGGCGCACGGGATCATTCTCAAAAACCGATTCGGAGATCGCGCGCAAATGCCGCGCTTGCAAATCGGCGACGCCGTTGAACGGATCAATAATCTGCTCACGATTCCATCCCCCGCGCGAGATGTCCGCCGCCATCGCGTTCACACTGAAATCGCGCGTCGCCAGGTCTTGCTCGATGCTTTCGCCGCGCAGCCGCGCGAAATCGACCAGTGACCGGGCGTCCTCTTTGAGGATCACTCGCGCGACATCGAACTCTTCATTCATCACATAGAACGCCGCGCCGATCTCCTCCGCCATAGCGCGTGCCAGTGCAGAGGCGTCGCCCTCTACTGATACATCAATGTCGATTGGGCTGCCTTGGTCGAGGTTGCGGTTCAGAAGCGCATCGCGCACACTTCCGCCGACGAGATAAATTTTCGCGTGGCGTCGCCGCGCAAAGGCATAGAGGTGATCGAGGAGATTCATTCGCTTGGGGCTTCTGGAACGTTCGGGATTTTCGCGGGCGCCCAGATCAAGCTCGGCTCATCTTTGAGACGTTGCGTGCGCGCCGCCAGCAATGCCGCGCGTGCCGTTTTGCCGGTCGCGGCGACGCGCCCATTCACCAGTGCGACCCAGCAGCCGGAGTACGTGGAGAGATCGGTGCGCGCGTTGCGGGTCCGACGGGCGTGATCTGAATCCGGTGCGCGCGTGCTGTCCGCCATTGTGCGCTCATAGCACCTGACGAATTAATTCCGCGACTTCACCCGGATAACGCGCGACCGGCACGCCAGCATCTTTGAAAGCAGCAATTTTTTCGGCGGCGGTGCCCGCGCCGCCCTCAATGATTGCGCCGGCGTGTCCCATGCGCTTGCCGGGCGGCGCCGTCTGACCGGCGACGAACGCGACCGCGGGTTTCTTCAATTCCGATTTGATATACGCGGCGGCTTTTTCTTCGTCCGCGCCGCCGATCTCGCCAATGACGACGAGGGCGCGCGTTTCGGGATCATGCTTGAACATTTCGAGAATTTGAATAAAGCCCAGTCCGTGCACCGGATCGCCGCCGATGCCGACGCAGGTGGACTGTCCGCTACCCTGACGTGTCAAGGCGTCCACGACTTCGTACGTCAACGTGCCGCTGCGCGAAACCAGACCAACGGGACCGGGAACGCAAATGTCACCCGGAATAATTCCGACCTTTGCTTTGCCCGGAGAAATCAAGCCGGGACAATTGGGTCCGATCAACAACGTGCCGCGCTCGTTCAGCACGCGCGTGACGCGCATCATCTCTTGCACCGGCACGCGTTCGGTGATCGCAACCACGAGCGCGATGCCCGCGGCGCCTGCTTCGAGAATGGCATCGGGCGCGGCGGGCGCGGGCACATAGATCACGGAGGTATTCGCGCCCGTCTCGCGCACCGCGTCCGCAACCGTGTTAAAAATCGGCACGTCGAAAATTTTCTCGCCGCCGCGACCGGGCGTCACACCCGCGACCACGCGTGTGCCATAATCCATTGCTTGTTTCGTGTGGAATTGTCCTTCGCGTCCTGTGATGCCCTGCACCAACAATCGCGTCGACTCATCAACCAATATGCTCACGCTTTTATCCCCTCGGCAACTCTATAATCTTGTCCCAACTCACGCGCCTGATTTTTGATCCGTTCCACTACGCGCTCGAAATGATTTTCCAGTTCGTCCTCACCAAAAGAGAGCGCGTTCAAATTTTTCTTCGCGCTGCTCAACTCTAACGCCTGACCGATATTTACCGCGAGCAGCCCATGTGGGCAATAGATCATAAAGTCGACGCGATAGCGCGAACGTCCCTCGTGTACTATCATCTCGCGCTCGGCATCGAGGTTCGACGCCTTCAGCGCGTCCCACAATTTATCCTGAGCCGGACCTTTGTCGAACAAATCGTTTAGCTCCACCGCGCTACAAAATTTCTCCCAGGTCGTCCACAAAAATAAAACGCGCCTTCCGCGTTTCGAAAAGATCGGCGGTTCGCGGCGTTCGAGCGGACCGAGTTGCAATTTGTAATAGGGTGCGTTCGCGCGCGGATGGTCGGGTTCGTCGGGCAAGAGCTCGCGCCGCCGCGCTAATTCGTGCCCGCGCACCGGCGCGTATTCGTGGATCCCCCATTTCTTTTCGCCAAAGGCGCTGGTGAAATAAAACGCGAGGTATTGCGCGCCGCTGAAATGTTTGGGCGCGTGGCGTTCGGGAATACGATACCAATGTTCGCGCTCGACGATTTCAAAATCGCGCGGGTTGTTCAAGAGTGCGACAAGGACAACGTCATCGGGATTCATAGATGTTCACGGATCACCGCCGCAAGTTCCGCCAGTTCGACTCGGTCCGCAGGTCGCCCGGAATGTTTTGGCACGGGCAAGTGATCACCGAAATGGCGCGGGATCAGGTGAAAGTGGAAATGAAACACGCTCTGCCCGGCAGCCAGCCCATTCGCTTGTGTAACACTCAAACCGTCCGCGACGAATGCCTCTCTGAGCGCCCGCGCCACATTGCGCGCGGTACGTAGCAACGCCGCGCCCGCGCCATCACTCAATTCGAAAAGATCAGCGTAGTGTTCACGCGGGATCACAAGCGTGTGTCCGCGCGCCGCGGGATGCAAATCCATAAACGCGAGTGTCGCTTCATCTTCGTAAACCATTGCCGCAGATGCAGTGTGCGCGGCGATTTGGCAAAAGACACAACTCGGATCGAATCCAGACATTCAAAAAGCCGCGCTCGCGAATTCGCTCACCACATCGTACAACACGCGCGCGCCAAAGCCAACATTGTCCACTGCGATGCGCTCGTCGTGACCGTGCACACGCTCCATCTCCGTAACTTTGTCAAACATCGGCGCGAATCCGTACACCTTGGTGCCGAGTTTCGAAACGTGACGCGCGTCGGTCGCGCCCACGACGAGTTGAGGCAGGAGCGTCGCGTCCGGCTCGTAGCGTTTCAATACGCGCGCGATAGTATCATAGAGCGGCGACTGCGGATCGGACTCGATGCCTTGCGTCACACTCTCGTGAAATTCAATCTCATAACCGTCGTCCAGTACGCCGCGTAGTTCCTTCAGGAACGATTCTTTCGTCTGTCCCGGTACCAGCCGCGCGTCACAGCGCGCTTCGGCGACGGAGGGAATGACGTTGATCTTTCCGCCCGCTTGCAACACCGTCGGCGTGACCGTATTGTGCAGCATCGCGTAAAGCATCCCGCGCAGTCCTACATCGAGCGGCAATTGCTCGAGGCTGTCATTTCCATTTTTTGAATTCAACAGCGCGCGCAGCGAGGCAGCAGATTTTCCTCCGACTGTCTGCGCGAGTCCTTCGATAAACAGCCGGACGGTCGGAACCAGGTGCATCGGCAAATTCGCCTCGCCCAATTTTTGCAGACCCGCCGCGAGCTTGAGCACCGCGCTATCGTGGTGCGGCATCGAGCCGTGACCGGGGCGACCGCGCGTACGCAGCGTAAAGCGCGCCGTGCCTTTTTCTCCAGTCTGGATCGAGTAGACGCGCTTGCCTGAAATTTCGCTGCCGAATCCACCGCCTTCGTTGATTGCATACTCGGCGCGAATCAAGTCCGCGTATTCTTTCACCATCCAGCTCGCGCCAAATTGTCCGCCCGCCTCTTCGTCCGCGTTCGCCATAAAAATCACGTCACGCGCGAGCGGAATATTATTACGCTTCAAGAGCAGCATCACCATCAATTCCATCGCGGCAAGCCCTTTGGTGTCGAGCGCGCCGCGGCCGTATAGATAACCGTCGGCGATGTCACCCGCGAACGGCGGATGCGTCCAACTCTCCGGTTCAACCGGCACCACGTCGAGATGCACCATCAGCAAAATGGGCGACGCGCGACCGTCGCCTTTGATCCGCGCGACGAGATTGCCGCGCCCCGCCTCGGATTCGAGAATCGTCGAATCGATTCCCGCCGCGCTCAAAATTCCAGAAAGAAATTCGCACGCC
>JBBSHK010000358.1:0-3949 GCA_038253185.1 Anaerolineae bacterium
GTCCGCGTGGAAATTCCCTCCACTTAACCTCCCACAATTTTATCGCGTTCGCACAGTCGTACCTTGCAACCCGCCTCGCGAGGTACTGATTCCCTATTGTTGCAATTTGATCACAATTGTATAGTCATCGTGATGCCGCGAGTGGGAGCGGTGTGGGGACTGGATGAATTATTTGCCGGATCACGAAAAAGCACAGGGGCTGGTCGAGTACGCGCTGCTGCTGATGCTCGTCTTCCTGGTCGTGATCCTCATCCTCACTATCTACGGCAGCCAGGTCTCCAACTTGTTCAGCAGAGTGACCAGCCAAGTACCGTACAACTAATTTCAAAACCTCGAACCACAAACAATAAAGTATGCTTCAAGCTCGCGTCGCGAAATGACCGTTATGTGATTTCAATTCTGAAACAAGTTGTAGCCACTGGTCTCACCTTAAGAACGCTTAACAAAATGAATCAGTCGGAACGATTTTCTTAGCACGCCGCACTGAAATCCTATGAACAGTCAATCTCTGACTGCGTTTTGTTAGGAGCTCCAAGGAATTTGCACAAGGCGGGTTTCGGAGGGACGCCACCCAACTGGCAAGCTCTGAAACCTTTTTTATGCAATCGATAAATGCGCCTCTCACTCCGATCTGATTCACCGCGAAGCACCGAGCGCGAGCACGGTCAAAGTCTCACCGAGCTGGCGCTGATGCTGCCGCTGCTCATTCTCGTCCTGATGGGCGGCGTGGACCTCGCGCGGGTGTATGACGCCTATGTCACAATCACGAACGCTGCGCGCGAAGGCGCGCGTTTCGGCGCGGGTGACCCGACCAACACCAGCGGCATCACGACGCGCGTGAATCAGGAGATAACCAATACGGGCATCAGCGGCGTGACCGTCACCGTAAGCTGTTCCGCTTACAGTGACGACTCATCGATGTCGTGCAGCTCAGTCTTTGCCGGTGATCGTATCAAGATTGCGGTTTCTTATCCCTATCAATTCATCACTACTTATATTTTCGGTATCGGTCAAATCGCACTTTCGAACAATGCGACTATGGCTATTTCAAAATGAAAACAAAACGCAAGTTGGACGCGCCGAGTAAAGGTCAGAGCTTGGTCGAGTTTGCCTTGGTAATGCCCTTTTTGATTTTCTTGATTATGGGCATCTTTGACCTCGGCTGGGCAGTTTACGCCAATAACAGCGTGGCACTCGCGGCACGCGAAGGCGCCCGCACCGGGATCGTCGCCTCCAAATCCGACACGCAAATCTGCAGTCAAGCTACCGGTGTGGCGCAAGGTCTGAGCGTAACCTGTACGATAAGTCCATCGGGTAGCCGCACAGCGGGCGGCACGGTCAGCGTGACGGTGCGATATACCTGGACCCCGATTACACCGATGATCGGGAACATTCTCGGATCGGGCGGAAATATGTCGCTGCAATCACAAGCAACTATGCAGGTCGAGTAGAGGTTTCAGAATGAAACATGAAAAAGTAGATCGACACGAGTTGGAGAACGAGAGTGGACAGTCGCTGGTCTTGGTCGCGCTGCTGATGGTGGGCATGGTCGCGTTTCTCGGATTATTAATTGACGGCGGTCGGGACTATGCGGTGCGGCGTCAGAGTCAGAATGCGTCGGATGCCAGTGCGTTCGCCGGCGCGCGCCAGCTCACCTCGCGCACCAGCAACTCCGCCAGCGAAGAACAAAATATCTTGAACGCGATCAACACGTTTGCCTTGGCGAACGGCGCGGCGAGCACCTCAGACGTGCAGGCGTACTTTATAAACAGCGGCAGCAATCAGGTCGGCAGTCAAATTGGTCTAAACGGCGGCATACCCGGCAGCGCGACCGGCATCAAAGTGAATGTGACGATTCGCTTCAACCCGTTTTTGATGGGCGTGGTGGGCGGCGCGTCCAGCGTGTCATCGCAGACCACTGCTGCGGCGCAGAGCGGACAGCCCGCTTTTGAAGACCACCTGCTGCCGATGACGCTAAAAGACCAGAGCTTTAATTACAACCAGAACTATCAGCTCTTTGGAAACGTAACCGGGTCAGGTGGATTTCAGTGGTTGAGCTTTGATTGCGCCTCCAGCAACCCGGATCTGATCTCGTATCTCGCCGTCAACCCAACTCAAAGCAGCGGCATCGTGAACGTGGGAGATTTTATTTGCAGCGGGCCCGGAGTTCAGAATTCGAGCGAGGTCAACAGCGTGCTGGACCAATGGGCGGCGCTTGCAACCCCGCAAATGCGCTACTGGACGATTCCGGTTTACGATTATACGACAGGCAATGGTTCGGGTCTGAAGTATCATATTGTCAGTTTCGCCGAATTTGAATTCGATGGTTTCAATTTTAACGGCTCGAACAAATTCGTGCAAGGCAAATTTGTAAAATACGGCAAGCTCGGTCACGTGCAGGTGCCCGGGTCGTGCAACATGACCGGCGCGAATATTTGCGGCATCAGCCTGTTCCAATAGCTCAATGCAGCAAATTTGAAAGACTAGAATTTCACCCTCGTAAAGTTCCGAGTTTAAATCGGGAAGGGGGTTCCCGCTCGCAGAACCGACAGACTCTTAATCCTAAATTCTAGAAGAACCCGGCCAAAGGTGATTGTTCCATGTCTCGAATGTTTTATTACTCTCCGCGCGTATTTCACTTCACGCGTCTGAGCATTACCATTCTCCTTGCCCTAGCAATTAGTTTTGTTTTCCTCCTCGCGCTGCCACTATCATCCGCGCTCGCGGTCTCGACCACGCTGAGTCAAACGACGGTCAACGATTTTAATCCCGGCAATTTTTATCACACCGGTCTCACCAAAGACACAAGCGGCGGTGGCGATGGCGATGGCGAAGTCCGTCTGCTGACCATCGGCATTTCCGAATCAACGTGGAACCCCGGCGGCGGCGCGAATGTCACCGGACTGCCTGCGATGCAATGGCATGCCGCCGCGCAAAAGGATGGGCACCTCTTTGTTGCGGGCGGGCAGACCTCGGCGGGCACGTTCACCTCGGCAGTGTATTACACGACAATCAACTCTACCACACACAACCTCGCGAACTGGACCGCCACTACCTCCCTGCCCGGAGCGCGGCACGGACATAGTATGGTCGCGCTCAACGGTTACGTATATGTGATGGGCGGGCTGGATTCTACTTTTAGCCCGAGCAATGTCGTTTACCTTGCGCCGATCAACGGCGACGGTTCGCTGGGCAATTGGAGTGCGACCGGCGTGCTGCCCGTCGGGCTTTCCGATTTCGCGCTGGTGGCTGTCAACAATACGCTTTACGTTCTCGGCGGCGCGGACAATTCAGGCGCGGCGCAGAGCACGATTTATTACGCCACTCCCAATACTTTGAGCGGACAGATCGCAAGCTGGGCAACTGCCTCGGCGACACTGCTGCATCCGACCGATCGTCATTCCGCCGCCGTTTCAGATGGTAGGATTTATGTGATCAGCGGAACGGACTTTGGCGATCCCGCGACATTTTACAACGACGTCTATTATACGACGGCGAATGGCAATATCAGTGGCTGGACGAGCACTGATATTATTCCCAATGATCTCATTTACGCTTCGGCAGTCGCGTTCGGCGGACAATTGTACGTGGTCGGCGGCGCTTCGAACGCCGGGTCAACCTTGAATGGCAATATTGTTTCAAACCTGATCAATGCCGATGGTTCACTCTTGACAAACGGCTGGTCGAACAGTCCGGTGCTCTCGACCGCGCGGCAGCGTTCTGCCTCGGTGCTGAGCGATGACGGTTGGATTTATGTCGTCGAAGGAAATAATTCGCTCGGCGGTCTGTCGCCGCTCAACACGATTGACTTTGGGCCGACCGCCGCCGCTGGCGCGCTCAAATATGCGCCCTCCGGTGACTTTACTTCGCAGAGTGTTGACCTCGGCGCGGCTTATCCGCTGCAAGAAATTCGTTGGCTCACGACCGTGCCGTCGAGCACCAGCATCAC
>JBBSHK010000359.1:0-3949 GCA_038253185.1 Anaerolineae bacterium
CCTCCTTCTTCGTCATCCGAGTTCCCTCATTTCCCCGAGTTCCCTAGTCCTTCAAGAACTCGCCACGGTGTTAATGGAAAATCGTTGAACCACACACCCGTCGCATCGTGCACCGCTGCAACAATCGCAGGCGCGAGCGTAATCATCGGCATCTCTGCCATGCCACGCACGCCCCACGGTCCATTCTCGTCGGGATATTCGAGAATCACCGAATCGACGCGTTCAGGAATGTCGAGCACGCCCGGGATCAAATAGTTCGACAGGTACGGAGTGAGCACGCGTCCATCTCTCATCACAAAGTTTTCCGTGATCGCGTAGCCTAAAGCTTGCGTCACGCCACCTTCAATCTGTCCTTCAATCATATTGCGATTCACCGCGCGACCGACATCGTGCGCGCTGGTCACACGCACCACGCGCACTTGTCCCGTCTCGGTGTCCACTTCAACTTCGACCGCTTGCGCGACGTAGCCATATGCGATGTTCGGTTTCGAATGACCGTTCTGGTCGTCAAACATTGTCGTCGGCGGCGCGATGTATTGATATTCCGCGCGCGCGGGTCGTTCCTCCTCGCGCCATTTTTGCAATGCCGCTTCTGCCGCGCCTTTAATCGCGTTGCCGCTCATAAAAGTCATCCGCGACGCCGACGCGCTGCCGGAATCTCCCGTCATCGCGGTATCACTCACAACCATTTTGATTTTTTCAAAAGGCAAGTTCAGCACGTGCGCCGCCATCTGCGCCATCGCGGTGTGCGCGCCTTGTCCCACATCCGCGCCCGCCTGATACACAATTGCCTGCTCAATGTCCGCGTTGCCGCGCAATTCCACCGCCGCCCACGCGCCCTCGGCATGTCCGAATGAAAAGCCAATGTTTTTGAATCCGGTCGCGATCCCTTTGCCGCGTTTCAAGTGTTCTTGCGCTTCGATGCCATAGCCGCCGTAATTATTTTCTTCTTCGGGCTTGTTGGTCGGCGCGGGACTCCAATTTTTCCAACCGAATTCTTCCGCGCATTTTTCAGTTACCGCTGCGAGCGAAACAGGACCGCCGGGCAGTGGCGTTTGCACCGCGAGCAAATCACCCTCACGCAACAAATTCTTCAAGCGAAATTCCACCGGGTCCATTCTCAATTTTTCCGCGAGCTTATTCATCTGCATCTCGGCGGCAAAATGTCCTTGCGGCGCGCCAAAGCCACGGAACGCGCCCGCGGGAATATTGTTTGTATAAACGACGTGCGCATCCACGATCACATTGGGAATCGCGTACGGACCGGTGCACGTCAATGTCGCGTTCCCCAAAACTTTCGTGGAGGTGTAGGCGTACGCGCCGCCATCGGCAATCACTTCCACTTCCGCCGCGACCAATTTGCCCTCGCGCGTCGCGCCCGTTTTCGCATGAATCCACATTTGATGCCGCTTGCAATGATACTGAATCGATTCTTCACGCGACCAAATAATTTTCACCGGACGTTGCAGTTTCATCACCGCGAGAGCGAGAATAATTTGCACCGACATATCTTCGCGCCCGCCGAACGCGCCGCCGATAGCCGGATAGATCACGCGAACTTTTTCCGGCGGCAAGTCGAGCGCGTGCGCAATTTGATTTTGGTCTTCGTGCGTCCACTGTCCCGCAACCACGACCGTCAGGCGTCCTGCTTCGTCAATGTACGCAAGTCCTGCTTCGGGTTGCAAGAACGCGTGCTCCTGCATCGGCGCGTGATAGGTGTCCTCGACAATCACCTCCGCCTGCGCGAACGCGTTCGCGACATCACTCTTGCGTATGCGATAGCTCCGCAGAATATTATTTGGATAAGCCTCATGCAGTTGAATCGCGCCATCCTTCATGGCTTCGCGCGGATCGGTCAGCACCGGCAAATCTTCGTACTCGACGTGAATCAGATCGCGCGCATGTTCCGCTTGCTTCTCCGTCTCCGCGACGACGAGCGCGACCTTGTCGCCAATCCATTTCACCTCGTTCGCGCACAGCACCGGATTATCGAAAACAATCAAGCCGTATTCATTGACCGGCACATCTCGCGCCGTGAACACGCGCACGACGCCGGGTGCTTGCTCCGCGCGGCTCGTATCAATTTTCTTGATGCGCGCGTGCGGGCGATTCGCGAACAAAACTTTCATCCACAGTTGCCCCGGCATATCAATATCGCCGGGGTACAGCGCTTCGCCGGTGACTTTGGCGCGGGCGTCAATTCTTTGAAATGATTGTCCGAGAGTATCCATTCACAATATTTGCCCACGAATGAACACGAATTCGCACCAAAATTCTTTGTGTACGTTCGTGTATTTTCGTGGATGATCACGAGTTCTAGACTGCTTCCATGATTTTCTTAGAGAGTGTTTTGAAATTCATTCCGCAGGTTGAAACCTGCTGGCAAGGGAACAGGCTAAAGCCTAAAACCCAAACGTTTTAACCTTTTCGCTTGCCATTCGACTTTAGTCGAAGGATTTTCAAAACACTTTCTTATATCCGGTACATTTACACAAATTCCCACTGATTGCTTGCTGCACATTGAATCCTGTTGGCGCGCTTTTTTCTTCCAGCTATTTAGCGCCGCGCCTCACTGCGAGGGAATCTACGGCGCTTGCACCTGGAAGGCGCCGAACAAAATTCGATCGCCGGGCAGAGGGTTACCGGCATCGTCATATGCCGGCAAGCGCTGCAACGTGTTAGGATCATACATGCCGATCTCGACCGAGTACAGACCCGGTGGCGCGTCCGGCGCGACTGGAAGGCGATAACGATCCACGAGCACCTCGCCCGGCAGCCAGCTAAAAGTCGGACGCGCGCCGCCCAGCGGCATCCGGTCGCGCTGCCCCCACAACCGATTCTGCTGATCGATCACGTGAACAAATACCGTATAGTTCCCCTCGACGGCCTTGTTCGCTCGCCAGTAAACTGTGAGCGGCAGCATATCTCCGGGCTTGAGCGGTTGGGTTGCAAGATCATAACCGATAAATTGCACGTTGTCGCCCAGACTCGCGCTCAGGCGATTTTGAATCGGCGGAATTGTAAAACGATGCTCTGGCGCGGCGATATGGATTGTCGTCAATGTCACCGGCGCTGTCGGCAGCGCGGCATCGGCGAGGCGAACCTGAAGAGTGTAATCGCCCGCCGAAAGCTCCGCCGGCAGGATCCAGTTGAGTGGATCGCGAACGACCTCCCCGGCGCGCCACCGCGAAGTAGGGAACGCCCCTTCTACCATCGGGAATTCTTTTTCGACCCTTTCCCCGCCCGCATCAACAAGTGCTAGCACTACATTGTAATCGCGACTCGTGGCGCGCTGTGCCTGCCAGACTAGAGTTACTCGCAGCGTATCCGCCGCGCTCACCCGCTCAGCACTCAAATCATAGCCGCGCAGCGTGAGTTCGTTCAAAAAAGCGTTTTCGAGAGGATGGGTTGAGCTCACGTCGACTGCGCTCGCCGCGCTGCCCGCGACCCGAATCGGCTCGCTGAGAACGGATGCTCCGACGAGTTGCCCTTGCGCATTCGCAATCGCGACGCGCCCGTTCAACGGACTGTATAATCCCAAATCAAGGAAATATTCTTTCGGCGGCGCGTCCGGCGGAATCGGCAAGTTGAACCATGAAGTGATTTCCTCACCCGCCTGCCACATCGGGACAAAGGAGGCAATTCCCTCGTCGCCACTCCACGTATAGCCGCTGCGATCGACCAAATGAACAAAGAACTTGTACGTATCGTCGAATGCGCCGGGCTTGAGCGCGCGGGCGCGCAGGTTTACCCTCATCGTTTGACCTGCCTCGAGCTTTCCGCTCAGATCATAGCCGCGTAATTCCACCGCCTCGCCCACACGCGCGTTCAGTGGATGTTCAGGCGCTGACGCGGCAGTGTTTACGCGGTACGCGCGGAATAGCAACAGTCCATTCGCCGCACGCGAGGCTTGGACCAGTGTCCCATTTTTCAAAACAGAATCGAAGGC
>JBBSHK010000360.1:0-3933 GCA_038253185.1 Anaerolineae bacterium
CCGGCGAAACCGATGGCGAACAACGCGACGAGCAAAGTTGCGAATAGAAGCAATCGACCTTTTGACATTTCCTTCCTCCCACAGCGATATTTTGAGTGGTGAATTTGTGTTGCATGTCTGATTCTAGTAGCCCCTGTGAAAGATTGGAACGGGCGCTGGTAGTCGATACGCGCGGACTTTTGTCGGCGCGTGATGCGACCATAGTCCGATGCTTCCTCCTTGTATGCACGTTATAATAATATAGAGCCTCAAGTGAAATCTCTGCGCGTGCGAATTGATCGTATGCTGTCCCACCTGACATGGGCACAGCGTTTCATGCTGGCAAGTTTTGTGATTCTCGTTTCCGGCATGGCTGGCATTGGCGCGTGGGTGGGTCAACAAATTGAAGATGGTGTCGTTCACCGTACGGCGGCGACCACCGCGTTGTATGTGGACAGTCTCATTGTTTCATTGGTACAAGAACTGGCGCAGACCGATTCGCTGACGACGGAGCATGTGCGCGCGCTGGACACCTTGATGCGAGACATACCGCTCGGTCAACAGCTCTTGACCTTCAAGGTCTGGGACCGGCATGGACGCATTATTTACAGCACCGACCCAAGTCAAATCGGGCGAACGTTTCCGATTGAGGAAGAATTGGACAGCGCGCTGCACGGTCAGGTGTCTGCCGACATTAGCTCGCTGGAAAAATTGGAGAATGCCTCGGACCGCGAGCGCGCCCAGGGCAAGCGGCTGCTCGAAATTTACAGTCCGGTGCGTCTGGGTGGCACGAATCAAGTGATCGCCGCGGCGGAGTTTTACCAGCGGCTGGATGAACTGCAGGGCGAAATCGGCGCGGCACAGCGGCGCAGCTGGTTGGTCGTCGCGCTTGCGACCCTCGCGATGTACGCACTGCTCGCCGGGTTTATGCAGCGCGCCAGCAACACGATTGCCAGCCAGCAAGTCGCGTTGAGCGATCAAGTCGCGCAACTCAAGTCCTTGCTTACGCAGAATGCGGAACTGCACGAACGCGTGCGGCGAGCGGCAGCGCGTACCGCGACGCTCAACGAACGATTCTTGCGCCGCATTAGTGCGGAATTGCACGACGGTCCGGCGCAAGACCTCGGCTTGGCTCTTTTAAAAGTCGATCACTTGAGCGCTCGCAGTGAGGCAAAAAATAATGGCGACGGTCACAAAGAAAAACTAGACCTGGACTCGATTCAAAGTTCGCTTCAACGGGCATTGCACGAAGTGCGCGCGATCTCTACCGGAATGGGCTTGCCCGAACTGAATCAGGTCGGCGTGGCGGAAACCGTCGCGCGTGCGGTGCGTTCACATGAACGCCGCACCAATTCCAAAGTACAGGTAATGACAGAGTCGCTGCCGCCCGACGCGCCGCTCGCGGTCAAGATTACGCTGTATCGGATTTTGCAAGAGGCATTGAATAATGCCTCGCGTCACGCCGAGGGCGCGGCACGACGCGCGCACGTTTGGGCAGACGCGGGCCATCTCTACATACAAGTGTCCGATCAGGGTCAGGGATTCAATGGCGCGCGCGAGACTGATTGGGACAAACACCTCGGCTTGGCGGGGATGCGCGAACGGGTCGAAAGTCTCGGCGGCGAATTTCGGATTGACAGCCGCGCGGGTCAAGGCACCACCGTGATGGCAACACTGCCACTGGTAACATTAGAAGATGTGCGAGAATTATGAGCGAAAAAATTTCAGTCCTCCTGATTGATGATCACCCACTCTTCCGCGACGGCGTGGCGCAAACGCTGCGCGCCGAGCGCGATTTTGAAATTGTGGGGCAAGGGACAACTGCCGACGAGGCGGCGCGACTGGCTTGTGAACTATTGCCCGACTTGGTGCTGCTCGATATTAATATCCCGGGCGGCGGATTGAAAGCCGTACAGGAGATCGCGACGAAATGTCCCGTCGCGAAAATTGTGATGCTAACGGCGTCGGAGCAAGAGGATGATGTGGTGACCGCGTTGAAGGCGGGTGCGCGCGGTTATATTCTGAAAGGGGTCTCGGCGCGCGAGCTGGTGCGTGTCTTGCGCTCCGTGTGTAACGGCGAAGCTTATGTCACACCCACGCTCGCGGCGAGCTTGCTTTCGGAGATGACAGGAAGCGGGACGGGCTCTCGCGCGCCCGCCAGTCCGCTTGACGAACTGACGGAACGCGAGCACGGGATTCTGGAACTAGTAGCAGCAGGAAACAGCAATAAAGAAATCGCGTATCAACTTCACCTGAGCGAGAAAACAGTCAAACACCATATGACCAACATTTTGCAAAAGCTGCAGGTTCGCAATCGCGTCGAAGCCGCGCTGCTCGCGCAGAGTGGCGGTCGCGTGCCGCGCTAAATTAAATTCGCGACCCTCATTTCAACAACCTGCCGCGCCGCAGTTCCCTCAGCAGCCCAAGCAGACTGCCCATCCCCAAAATCACAAACGCGCCGAGCGCGACCCACGGTGGCGAGGATGGCGCAATCGCCGGCACGATGAATCCGTCGAGATTGACCTTGCCCATTCCAGTCAACTCGACCGTGTGCTCGCCGCGCCTCAAGCCGCGTGCGACCGGAATTTGGACCTGCCAGTTTTCACTCGCGTCGGCGAGGTCGATGAAGGTCGCGCCATCCGCGCCTCGGGGCAACTTTGTCACGCTCTGCCCATCAATCAGAACCTTTAGACGACCCGCATCCGCGCTCTTGCGCACGAGCAGGTCAAGCGCCTCGCCATAGAAACGAAGGATCGCGCGCGCACCCTCTGCTGACGCGATCGTTTCCTCATCGCCGCTCGCGCGCGGATCGAAATGCCAGCTCCACGCGCCAGTATATTCGAGCGCGGGATTCGTGTCCTCGTATTCGCCGGGATTCGCAAGTTGTACATTTCCCGCCGCCTGCCGCACGCGCACATAGACCGGACGCGGCGTAAAGTCCGCATCGACCATTCTGAAATAATATTCGGGATTGTTCACCGAGATGTCGCCCACCTGTCGAAAAAACCAAATGCTCGTCACGCCCGCCCACTGCCAATTTTTGCGCGCGTACTCGATGCCGCGTACGGTATAGTCCGCTTGCTGTTCCTCCGTCACGCGCCCCCAGATCAAACGACTGTCCGGCATCGTCGGCGGCGCGGCATTCCAGCCGTACTCGTTGATCCACACCGGTTTGTTAGTGTCACCAAATTTTTCCATCACCGCGCGTTCGAGCAGCACGCGTTGAAAGTTGAGCTTGCCCGGGTTCGGCGGATCGTCCGGTGGACTGCCCAGACCGAACGCGTTCGCCGAGAGAATGTCGAACGAATCATTGCCACCCGCGGCGTACATTTCTTCCAGAAATTGGAGATCGTTCATATTGCGATACGCGGTCGAATCGGGCGAAAATAATTCTCCCAACGTAATCGCGAGCGGCGCGGTCAGAATGCGAAAGTTGGGATCCACACTCTTGGCGCGAGTGTAAGCAATTTTCAAAAGTCGGGCGTATGCCGCGGGATCGATCGGCGCGTCATTCCACTCGCGCGCGAGGTTTGGCTCGTTCCAAATTTGAAAAAAATAAATCTGCCCGCGGTAGTGCCGCGCGAACGCTTCCACGAAATCGCCATACTTTTCAAAATCGTCCGGTGGTCCGGATGAGCCGGTGCCGCTGGCGTTGGTGCGCGCCCAAGCGGGCGGACGGTCGAGCCGCGCGATCACCTGAATGTGATTGCGCAGCAGCAGCGCGACGAGGTCATCGTATTTGCTCCAATTGAAAACTCCGGGCGACGGCTCGATTTCCTCCCAGACAAATTCTTGTCGCGCCCAACCGATGCCGGCGGAGCGCGCCATCGACACGGTACGTTCGCGTTTCCACGCCTCGACTTCGCGTTCGAGAAAAAAATTGGCGCCGTACGGATTGATGTCGGTGAGTGGAATCGTGCGGCGCGGCGTAAAATTCGGCACGGTAGGAGCGAA
>JBBSHK010000361.1:0-3930 GCA_038253185.1 Anaerolineae bacterium
GCGCGCATCGCCGATCAAATCGGCAGCCGCTCCGCCGAGAATAATATTACCCGCCTCGATGACATAGCCGCGATCGGCGGTTTCCAGCGCCAGCCGCGCGTTCTGCTCCACCAGCAGAATCGTGACACCGCTCGCGTGCAAGGTGTCAATGATAGAAAAAATTTCGCGGACGAGCATCGGCGCAAGTCCCAGACTCGGTTCGTCCAACAACAACAGCTTGGGCTTGCTCATCAGCGCACGCGCAATCGCGAGCATCTGCTGTTCGCCGCCGCTCAAAGTTCCGGCAAGCTGTTGGCGTCGTTCGGCGAGGCGCGGAAAAGATTCGAACTGTCGCTCGATGTCTGCCGCGACCGCGCGATCGTTTCGCACGAATGCGCCGAGCTCCAAGTTGTCGAGCACTGACAGTTGCGCGAGGATACGACGACCTTCGGGTACTTGCGCGATGCCGAGTCGCACCACCTCAGACGGCTGGGCGCGCGTAATGTCGCGTCCGTTGTAAATGATCGAGCCGCCCTGAGTGCGCAGCAGTCGCGAGATGGCGCGCAGCGTGGTGCTCTTACCCGCGCCATTCGCGCCGATGAGGCTGACGACTTCACCCGCGTTCACATTCAGGTCAATGCCGCGCAGCGCGTGGATGCCGCCGTAATTGACGGTGAGATTTTTAATTTCGAGCAGTGGGGTCGGAGTTGCAGCGCTTGAAGCCATTGGGATTTACGCAATGTGCAACTTATTCGCGTTTTCAACTGTCATTTCGAGGAGCGTAGTCTGCGACGAGAAATCTCAGCGTGAGGCGCATCGAGATTTCTCACTTTGTTCGAAATGACAAAAAGAGTTGCACATTGGGTTGGGATTTATTTACGCACGCGCGTGCGCGGTTTCGTTTTGTCCAGCGCGGTCTCGTCGCCGAGGTACGCCTCGATCACCGCGGGATCATTTTGCACCTGAAACGGATCACCCAGCGCGATCAATTCGCCGAAATCCAAAACGGCGACGCGATTGCACAAGCCCATCACCAACGGAACGTGATGCTCGATGATCAAAATCGTCAGATCGAATTGCTCGCGCAACTGGCGAATGAAATCGCTGAGCGTTTGCTTTTCGTTCGGATTCATTCCCGCCGCCGGCTCGTCGAGCAACAATAGCTGCGGCTCGAGCGCCAGCGCCCGCGCGATTTCGAGACGACGTTGATCGCCGTACGACAAATTGCGCGAGCGTTCGTCCAGCCGATCGACCAATCCGAGCAGCTCAAGAATCTCCAGCGCGCGCTCGCGCGTCTTGCGTTCTTCCGCCGCCGCCCCGGGCAAGCCGAGCACGCCGCTGACGACGCCGACGCGCGTGTGCGTGTGCCGCGCGATCATCACATTCTGCAACGCGGAAAGATTGCTCCAGAGGCGAATGTTTTGGAAGGTGCGCGCGATGCCGAGCGTGGCGATGCGGTGCGGCGGAAAACGCGTAATGTCTTGCCCGCGAAAATTGATTTGCCCGGCAGTGGGCGCGGTGAGTCCGGTGATGATATTGAACAGCGTGGTCTTGCCCGCGCCGTTCGGACCAATGAGTCCGAACAACTCACCGCGCTGGAGTTCGAACGAAACATTGTCGACCGCGACCACGCCGCCAAAACGACGCGTCACTGAATTTACTTTGAGGAATGGAGTGGAATCAGACATCAGTTTTCTGTGAGAAGCGAGTGGTCGCGAGCGTTGGACAATTCACGATTCTTTTTTCTCTGCTGCCTTGCGTCTTCTTTTGAAAAGGTCGGGCGTGATGAGACCTTGCGGAAAATAGATCGTGACCAGCACGATCAAAAGTCCGTCGATGATCAGTCGCCCTTCGCGCAAGAACTGTGACAACCAGCCCGGCAGTCCGCCAATGCCCGCCACCGCGCGGAGGAATTCGGGCAGCGCGGTGAGCAGCATCCCGCCCGCAATCGGTCCCAAAAAAGTTCGCGATCCGCCGACGAGCACGAACGCGAGATAAGCGATGCTCGCGTCGAACGTCCCTTGGCGCGCATTCCACGTATTCAGAAAATGCGCGCTGAGCGCGCCGACCATGCTCGCGAGCGCCGCGCCGAGCGTAAACGCCGCGACTTTGTAAAAAGTTGGATTGATGCCCATGGTGTCCGCTGCCAGTTCATCTTCGCGAATGGCGAGCAGCGCGCGCCCGGCGCGCACGCGTTCGAGGCGATAGACGAATGCGGCGCTCAAAAGGAGCAACGGCGCGGCGATAAGCAAATATTGAATCGCATTCGTAAAGGGTTGGGGGATGCTAAAGATTCCGATCGCGCCGCCGGTGATGTCAAGATTCAGCGAGAGCACCCGCAGGATTTCTACAAATGCAATGGTGGCGAGCGCGAGATAAATACCGCGCAGGCGCAGCGCGAGCACGCCGACGAGAACTGCTAACAGACCGGCAATGATGCCCGCGAGCAACATTTCGAACAAGAGCAAGTGTACTGGAAAGGGGCTGATCGCCTGTCCATTTTGGAGCAAAACTTTGGTGGAGAGCACTGCGGCGATGTATCCACCGAGCGCGTAAAAGCCCGGACTCGCCAGCGAGAGTTGCCCCGCCATCAGCGGTAGATACAGCGACAGCGCGAGAATCGCGGCGAGCACCATACCGACGATGAGCGCGCCATAGGTCGAGAGAAATTCATTCATCGACATCAATCATGAGACAAGTGCGGCTTGCTTCCGAATTACGAATAACGAATCACACTTTTTGCGCGGCGGCGCGACCCAATAATCCGCGCGGGCGAATGAGCAGAATCAGAAACAATAACGCAAAGGCAATCACTTCTTTGTACGCGACCAGCTCCGCCGGAACAAACGCTTCCGCCAGTCCGATGATCAGTCCGCCCAACATCGCGCCGGGGATGCTGCCCAGCCCGCCAAGAACGATCACCGCGAGTCCCTTCAAGCCAAAGGCGATTCCAAAGTACGGACCCGCAATGCTCACGCTCAAACCGACCAGCGTTCCCGCAAGTCCGCCGAGAAAGCCGCTCAGGAAAAAAGTGAGCAACACAAAACGGTCTACGTTGATGCCGAGCAAGCTGGCGGTGACCGGGTCTTCGGCGATCGCGCGTAATGCCTTGCCGATCTTTGTGCGATTAATAAAATAGGTGAGCAGCGCGAGGATGATGAGCGAGAAGATAAAAATGACGATTTGAACCGTGCGTACCGGAATCGCGTTTGTGTCACTTCCAAAATTTATGGCAGCGGGCACATTGCCGAAAGTATTCAGTACGTTGCCCGGATAGCTGTAGATTTCCGCGCCGACCAGATATTGAATCACATTCACCAGCACGACCGCGACGCCCAAAGAGGATACCAGCGTGAGCAGTGGGTCCGCGCCTCTTTCGCGCAGCGGTCGGAAGGCAAAGCGTTCGATCGCGACACCGACCAGACCCGCAACGAGTCCGCCCGTCAACATCGCCAGTGGAAATGGCAAGCCGAACGGCAACGCGGCGCGCGCCAGCACTCCATTAAAGCCGAACGGTTCTCCGGTCAGTGTATAAGTAAAGTACGCGCCAAGGGTAAAGACCGCGCCGTGCGAGAGATTGATGATGCGTAGGATGGAAAAGACGAGCGTGTAGCCCAACGCGAAAATCGCATACACGCTGCCGATGGAAAGCCCGTTGAGAATTTGTTGAAGCAGATGACCAAAATCCATAGATGAAAATCTGTCAGTGGAATTTGGAGAGCAATGATTCAAGATGCGGCGAGTAGTTTAAGACATCATTCGCCAGATAGCAAACAGGAGCGAGTGTTTCATCGCTCCTGTTTGGTCCATTCCGTGGGGGGAGGGCTATTGGAGGAATTGGAACTGTCCGGTAGTGGCGTCCGCATTCATTTTGATTTGCGCGACGTAGGTGTCTTTTTGTATCACCTCGCCCTCTTTATCGAACGCGATCTCGCCGAGGGGTGTCTGGTA
>JBBSHK010000362.1:0-3923 GCA_038253185.1 Anaerolineae bacterium
CCAGATTTGCTCTTCGGTCAAATTGCCTTTCCACGCCGGCATACCATTAGGAATGCGACCGTTCTCCACCGCGTCGTAATGCGCTGCCATTGAGAATTGTTTCATCTCGTCGCAGTTCGTAAAGTTGCGCGGTTTCTTGGGCAGAGCGGCGGCGGCAGGACCGTTGCCGTCAGCATTCTCGCCGTGACACGGCGAGCACTTGGCGTTGAAGGTGGTCTTGCCTGCGGCAATAACGTCCGCGCTCGGTGGCAGCGGGAAAGGTGGTGCGACTGCGGCGGGAGACGCGGCGCCGGTTGCCGCAGGTGTCGCACCGCCCGGCTGCGCGGTCGCTGTTTGCTCAAGTGCGACCAGAGGTGGATTTTCACCGGGTGCCCAGTTCTCCACAAACGCGACAATCGAATCGACCTGATCGGGGCGCAGCGGACCGCCATAGTCCTGGCTCCACGTGGGCATTGTATTCCCAAATCCCTGACTCGCATAGAATTTGCTCGGTTGCGGACGTCCCGCCGCGATAGTGTCATGCAAAAAGTCGTCGAGCGTCCCGCCCCACTTGATGGCGCGCAGGTACGGCGCGTTTTTCGTGTCGAGCAAATCGGTGCGATTGATCGGAGGACCGAGACCAGGCTGACCTTGACCGCGATCGCCGTGACAGAGAACACAGTACGTCGCGAAATATTCCGCGCCGCGCTCGATATTTCTACCGTGGAAAACTTTTTGTTGTTCGGTCATGCGATTATCTTCGTTCACGCCGATCATCACCAGCATGACCAGAGTTCCCAAGGTGAACAAGATACCAATTAAAATCTTGGACTGTGTGGACATTCAGTTCATTGCCTCGTAGGCAGGCTCGTGCTTGAAATCAGCCGTGAGCTTTTCTCTTGTATTTGGATCCATCCACCGTATTCCGATTGAATTACTCGTACTTGGATTCGTCGCTGAGATAAATGATGCGGTGATAGCAACCGGTTTCAGCTGCACAAGGGAAAGGAATCGTAACCGCTTTCGCGCCTTCTTGTTTCCACTGCAAGCTGATATCGATCTTTTTCATATGAGGCGCCCACTGCTGAATCGTAAGCGTGCCTTTCATATTCGGACGACCTTGCAGCTTCGGATTGCCTGAAGTGTTGCCGGTTCTCTGAGCGACGTCGCGCTGTTCCCGAATCGACTGGGACATATCATACAAGATCCGTTGGAACTTGGAGGTCGCTGCGGTCGGCGGCGGAATCTGATCGAGGTCGAAAGAAACGCTGGGATTCTTCTCGTCGACCGGCAGACCCTGATAACCGAGCTTGCGAATTGGACCGTAATCTTCCGGAACCAGCGGCACGGGAGGCAGCACGCCTTCTTCGGGCATAAAGCGCTGACCGATTTCCACCTCCGGGGGAGCGACGACACCGTAGAACGGTGTGCCTTGATACCAGATCAGCAGCAAGAAGATGGTGGCGAGCGACGCAACCAGCACCGTGCCTTTGCGATTCTTGATTAACTGGCGGCTCGGCTTGTGACCCCACAGCTTGTCCCAATACTCGTTAATATAGGGCCAGCCGAGGAAGGTTGCGGTGATGATCGTCGGAACGATGATGCCCATCACCGCGGGGCTGTCATAGTTGCACACGATGCAGAGAATTGGATGGTCCTTAGGTGCTTGGAGCAACGCGTTTACGGTCCCATCCACGAAACGCAGCGTCGGCAGTAAGAATGCGTCTTTCAGCAAACCCTGAATCCACAAAAAGTACCACGGCGCGGTCGAGTGCAGCGGCGTGCGGAAAGGATCGGCATGATGTTCCAGCGGACCGTGGAAGAGATATGCCGAGTAGAGCACGATGAGGAACGTCGCGATTGCTGCCCACATCAACTCTTTGGTGAAAAGCTCCGGCAAGTAATCAACGCGCTCTTTAGCCGCTTTGCGTATTGCCGGGTCGGGCGATTCATCCTCACCCGCGGGAATCGAGATGCCATGCGTGCGCGCCACACGATAATAGTGGACGGAGATAAATATGATCGCCGCGCCGGGGAACGCGAAAACGTGGACAAGATAGAAACGTAACAGCCCGCCCGCGCCAATCGTATCGGACCCGCGTACCAGCAGGTTCAGCGCGACGCCGACAATTTCTTTTGGCGGCGAAGACTTGAACATCGAAGAGCCGATCGTGACCGCCCAGTATGCGAGCTGGTCCCACGGAAGCAAGTAGCCGGTGTACGACAACGCGAACGTAATAATCAGCAGAATCACGCCGGTCAGCCACGTAAAGGTGCGCGGGTGCTGAAATGAAACCGTCAAAAATACGCGCGTCATATGCAACACTACAAATACGACCATCAACTCCGCGCCGACGCGGTGCAAGTCGCGCATCAATTGTCCGAACGGCACCTCGCTAATGATTTTCACCATGTCCTCGTACGCGCGACGATCGGATGGCGTGTAAAAGACCATCAGGACGAGACCGGTGATCGTTTCGAGGATAAAGGCGTACGCGCTGAGATAGCCCAAGCCAAAGGTGTGAGTGAATTTCGTTGCGCCCTTGTCATAGTACTTTGGGCGAATGTGCGCGAAGAAGGCGTTGACGTGGACTTTGTAACGCGGGTTCGGTTTTTCAATCGGCGGGTCGCCGCGGAAAAAGGCGCGCGTGTCGGCAATGCCCATGCCCGATGTGACCGCGCGGGTGGTATTGTCCGCCTGTTGATAGGTGATCTCTTTCGCTTTTTCGATCAGGCGGGCGCGACCTTCGCGCGACTTGCGCGCCTCGGCAAAGTACGGCAGCGCCTCCTTGATGGCATGAGGCGCGAAACGCTGCGCACTCGCGGCAATCCGCTCGCGCAAGCTGCTCCCATCGCCATTCGTTTCCGCATGACCGTTACTTCCGTTCTTGCCGTTCTTTCCGTCTTTAACTTCGCGCTTAAATAATCCCATAGTAATTGCCTCCGCCGTGGAGTGCCGACAGCAGTCAGAGTGCCGACTATTGTCGGCGGCAGGTAGATGCGGATACCTTAACCGTGTGTTTTGCCCTGAATGATCTTGCCTGTGTCGATGACCATTGTCGCGTTCTGATCGGGAATGGGCAGCGGATCGCCAGACCCATTCGTCGCCGCGATCTCTTTGCCGCTGGCATCGACAAAGCGAATCACCATCCGGTCGAGGCTTCGCGGCGCAGGACCTTCGATATAAGTGCCGTCCTTTTGATACTTGGAGCCGTGACAGGGACATTCGAAACGGGTCGTCGAGGTCTGCCACTGATACAAGCAGCCGAGATGAACGCAAACATTGTAGAGCGCCACTACACCCTTATCCGTATTCGACAGCCAGATACGCGCTTTGGAATTGGGCTGCGGCGCCGAAGTGACAGGAGGTAATGCCTCCGCGGGTTTGCCCAGATCAAAAGTTCCACCGAACTCACCCGCTTTAAAGCGCGGATAGGCGAACAGGACGGTGGCGCCGCCCAAGCCAACAAAAAATATTCCGAGGGTCGCAAGAAACGCGTAATTCAAAAATTCGCGTCGAGTCACTGGCGCGGCAAGCTCTGCCGATTCTGCGGGGGACGGACCTGCGCCTTTTACCTCATGCGGTTTGCCCGCGGGTCGATTCTGCGGCTCCTTCGCCGCGCCCGTGGTTGTCGCCGCAGGTCGCGCGGCGGTTGCGGCGGGTTTCGCGATTGCGGGTTGAGCGGGTTTCGCCGGAGCTGCTGCGGGTTGCGAGGACGACGCGGCAGGTGGCGTCGCGGAGGATTTCACTTCGTTTTCAGCCATATTAAACCACCTAATTGTCTACCACATCCAAACTTGGTCGCGCGGATTATAGCACATTCAAAATCAAAAATCAATAGTGAAATAATTGACAAACGGAAACGCGTGTAGTAAATTGGGAAATGTAGATTTCAAATTTCAGATTGGACCCCGCCCGAGAATTGTCGCTGAATAATTCAGCA
>JBBSHK010000363.1:0-3900 GCA_038253185.1 Anaerolineae bacterium
GGCGCACGAGCACGGTGCGACCGAGCTAGAGATTCGGCTCGACTCACAATTGTTGGCGTCGCAACTAAACGGGTCCTACAAACTGCGCGCCGCAAATTTAAAGCCGCTCCACGCGCAGGCAAAGCAGAAATTGCAAAAGTTTGCGCGAGTGAAAATCTGTTACGTCCCACGCGCCTCGAACCGTCGTGCCGACGCGCTGGCGAATCGCGCGCTGGATGAAGCAAAATAACAGAACCGCAGAATCAACCTCCCCTCCTTCAAAAGGAGAATAAGGGGAGGTTGATCTTTACACACCTTTGATAAATTCTCGCAGGTTCTTCGCGCTCACATTGTTTGCTACCAACGCGACTAGACTCACGTATCAGCCCGCATACGCACCGCTTTCTCAATCACTTGACGCGTCCAAGGTCGCAGGTCGAATTCTTCCAAAGCTTTAGGATTCGCCCAACGCGCGTCCACCACTTCATCATTCACAGCGAATTCACCGCCGCGCCATTCCGCCCAAAAATCAATCACGATGTAATGATACTTGACGCGTCCATCGTCATCGCGCGAAATAATGTCGAGCGCCTCGACCACCTCGCGCAATTCGATATCACCGCCACACTCTTCGCGAAATTCGCGCGCTGCCGCCTCGCGAATGGACTCGCCGATTTCCACCGCGCCGCCGGGGATGCTCCACTCGCCGCGACGGGGTTCCTTCCCGCGCTGGATCAATAGAACGCGATCATCTCGAAACGCGACCACGCCCACGCCGCAAATCGGGCGCGCGGGATATTCACGAATATCTTGAACAGCCATTGGGGAATTTACCGCAGAGACGCGGAGAGGACGAGTTCGCGAAATCGCACTGGGAACTCTGTCGTGGAATTATTCGGACAGGCGCAGATCGCGGACTTCGAGTTGGAGTCGTGGTTCGCCCGCGAACGTCCGCGACGAAAGTGTATACACGACATCCACCTTGCGCGGCAGTTGCGCTAATTTGCTCAGCATTTCTTTTTGGCGAAACGCGATGCCGTCCCACACAATCGTGCCGTCGGAAAAAGTCAGACTCAGGTGATCGTTGCCGACGATGCGCGCCTGCTTGACGATAGCGCCGCGCGTCAGAAGTACCGGTTCCCGATTGCCGTAACCGAACGGCGCGAGCTTGTCGAGTGCTTCGAGGGTTTGCCAATTCATCTCGCTCAGTTTCGCTTCCGCATCAATCGTCAGCGTCGGCGTGAGTTCGCTCGTACCGAATTCGCGTTCGGCAATCGCGCGCAGCCGCGCCCGCAGCAGGTCGAGATTTTCATTCTTCACCGTGAATCCTGCCGCCGCGGCGTGTCCGCCGTGCCGCACGAGCAGGTCCGCGCATTCGTCGAGCGCCGCCACGATGTTGAATTCAGCAATGCTGCGCGCGCTACCGCGACTTTCAACCTCGCCCAGATGAATCGCGATCGCGGGACGATACGCCTCTTCGGACAGTTTGCTCGCGACCAGACCGACGATGCCTTCGGGAAATTCCGGCGAGGCGGCGATCAAAATCGGTTGATCACTTGGCTGCGCCGCAATCATTGCGCGCGCCTTGGTCACCATTTCTTCCGTCTGCTGTTGGCGCGTGCGATTGGTCGCCTCTAATTTCGCGGCAAGCTCATCCGCTTCGCCGGGATATTGCGTCATCAGCAAGTGGTAGGCGTTCTGCGCGTGGTCAATGCGTCCGGCGGCATTGAGGCGCGGACCGAGAAAGTAGCCTATGGTGCCGGCGTCAATTTTTCGACCACGCGCCCCCGCCTGCTGCATCAGCGAAAGGAGACCAGGACGCTCGGTAGAATTCAATTGCTTGATGCCGCGTTTGACCAGCGCGCGATTTTCAGAGACGAGCGGCACGAGATCGGCAACCGTACCGAGCGCGACCAGATCGAGCAATTCGTCTTCGCTCACCGCGCGACTCTTGCCAATTGGCAAGTTCGTTTCAACGCGTAGCAGCGCTTGCGCGAGTTTAAACGCGAGTCCCGCGCCGGAAAATTCTTTGAACGGATATTTATCGCCGTGCTGTTTAGGATTGATCACCGCGCGCGCCGCAGGCAGTTCATTCCCAAGCGAGTGATGGTCTGTCACGATCATATCGAGACCGATGCCCGTACCATACGCGACTTCTTCAATCGAGCGCACGCCGCAATCAACCGTGATGACGACGCAAACGCCTTTCTCTTTGAGCGATGCAAGTGCTTCTTTATTTAGACCATAGCCCTCGTCAATGCGATGTGGAATGTACGGCTGTACACGCGCGCCGAGCGAATCCAACGCTTGCACCAGTAGCGCGGTCGCGGTCACACCGTCCGCATCGAAATCGCCATACACCGCGATCGCTTCGCCCGCGCGAATCGCGCGTCGGATGCGCTCGACCGTCACCTCCATTCCGGTCATCTGAAACGGATTGCCCGAGGCGAAATCATCGGAGAGAAATTCACGCGCGGCGTTTACCTCGGTGATGCCGCGATTAAAAAAAATTTGCGCGATCAGCGGGGAGAACGCGGAAAACCGCGCAAGGTGTTCGGCTGGGCAAGATGGCTGAACGATCCAGCGGCGCTTGAGCATTGTTGGCGCGTATTGTAATTAGGTTATCCGTTCGCGTCAACACGCTTACAAAGGTGCTCGTTGGTTCTATGCTACAATCGCAGCATTATGGCGCGAGTTATTTTCATGGGCACACCGGAATTCGCGGTGCCGATTCTCGACGAGCTTACTCACCCCGCGGGGGCAAGCGTGCATGAGGTTGTCGCGGTCTATACTCGCGCGGATAAACCGGCGGGACGCGGCAAGCAGTTGAACGAATCGCCGGTCAAGATTTTCGCGCGGGAAAAAAATCTCACGATCGAGCAACCGCGCACGCTGCGCGATGCCGCCGTGCTGGCGCGACTGCGCGAATATCAACCCGAGGTGATTCTTGTCGCCGCGTATGGTTTGATTCTGCCGCAAGCCGTGATCGATATTCCGCCGCGCGGCTGCATCAATGTGCACGCTTCCCTGCTTCCGCGCTGGCGCGGCGCGTCGCCAATCACCGCGGCAATTCTCGCGGGTGATACGGAGACGGGCGTGACGCTGATGCAAATGGACGTGGGACTCGACACCGGACCGATGATCGCGTGGGAGCGCGTGGCGATTGAGTCGGACGACACCACCGATTCACTGACGCTGAAACTCGCGCAAGTCGGCGCGGAGATTTTGATTCGTACACTGCCCGCGTGGTTGAGCGGCGCGTTGACGCCGACGCCGCAGAACGAGGCGGAAGCGACACTTACGCGGCTGGTGAAAAAAGAAGATGGACAGATTGACTGGACGAAACCCGCGATCGAGATTGCCCGCGCGGTGCGCGCGTATAATCCGTGGCCCAGCGCGTACACCTTCCTTCACCCTTTTCCCATTCATGGGGGAGGGGAAGGGGCTGGGGGCGCTCTCCTGAAAATTTGGCGCGCGGAACTATCTGCCGAAGTTTCTGATGCGCCGCCTGGAACTGTTATCGCGCTTGACGGCGAAATCGGTGTGAGCACCAACGCGGGTGTTTTGATTTTGCAAGAGGTGCAGCTCGCAGGCAAACGCGCGATGTCGATTGATGAATTCGTGCGCGGTCAGCGCGGGTTTGTGGGTGCGCGGCTGGGGAATTGAACCGCCGCACTATTGCGCGACCCGATACACTGTCAGATCCTCTTCGCCCGCCGTGCGCGTCGCCGCGCAATTTTCGGAATGCACCGCGATTAAATTTGGATCATGCCCCAGGTGTGAATACCACGTCGGAAAAAATATCGCGTAGCTCGCGCCGCGCGCCTTCATCCATTCAAGCAAACGATCTTCATCACGAATAAACGGAATCACTTCCGGCGAGACCAGTCCCGCGAGATCGAGCAGCGGGTGTGAATCGAA
>JBBSHK010000364.1:0-3897 GCA_038253185.1 Anaerolineae bacterium
GCTGCCCGTCCTTGCCGGCGCGCGCCTGTATGAAAAGCACAGGACCCGCCGAATCGAATTTCACGGCGAGTGCAATCAGCGCGAGCAGCGGTGAAAGCACGACCAACGCGATGACCGCTCCGATGACATCAACTGCCCGCTTGAGTCGCGCGCTCCGCGATACTTCCGCGCACGCTCCGGCGAGCAATCCACACCCCAATGCCGCCGCGCGCACCAAGATGAGTATCGGCGCAATCAGTGCCGTCGCGCGATCGCGCCCCGCAATGAACCTGACAAGTGGAAGGGCGGACAGCGCAAACGCGAGTGCGATGATTGCGAGGAGCCACCACGGCAGCCCGGCAAAAGCAATGAGCAACGGTATCGCTAATGCGGTTAGAAACAGCCCCACTTGTATTTTCAGCATTGGCGGAGTATGTGTATCCCGCCAATTCTTCTCCGGGTAAAGTCGCTGCACCCGTACCTTCCAATAACCGATGCGAAATTTTCGACGCGCGTACGCGGCGATCGTCGTGGGATGGCGATGATAAACAGTTGCCTCGGGCGCGAAAACCATCGCGCAGCCGCGCGCCGCGAGGCGAAAAGAGAACTCTTGATCTTCGACGGAGGCAGAAGGAAAGAATTCGTCAAAGCCGCCGTTCTGCAAAAAAATTTCGCGCGAGTACGCGGCGGAGTAGGTATCTACGAAATCGATCCAGCGCGTGCGCCGCATATGCGCGTATTTCTCCTCGTACTCGAATTGTACGAATCGGGCGATCAGTTCCCGTTGACGCGTGCAGTAGGCGCCCTTGACCGCTGCCACAGGTCGCTCCGCTTGTGAAAAAGCCGCAAGCAAACGTGACAACCAGCGCGAGACCGGCTCGCAATCGGCATCCGTAAAGACAAGCAATTCACCATTCGCGGCGCGCGCGCCGCGATTGCGCGCGGCGGCAGGACCGCGATGGCTGACGCAAATCAGGCGAACGCGCGGGAATGCCTCGACCAGCCGCGCCGTCGCATCGGTCGAGCCATCATCGACCACAATAATTTCATAGTCGGAGTGCGGTAGGTCTTGCGCCACCAATGCCTGCAAACAATTTTCAATGGTCGCGGCGGCGTTGTAGGCGGGGACAATTATTGACGCGCGCATGAGGGGCTAACTCTTTCATTGATTGCCGTACTAAAATCGAAATGCAATTTCGCTTCGCGGATCGAGGGCTTGGCTAACCGCCGCACTGGTAAAAATTCTAACATGCACTGTAGTCAGCGTCAACGCGGCATTGACAAGAAAGTAAACAGCAGTACAATTCGACTGCTTCCACCTGCAGTAGCAAGCGCACATCACCCCACATTGTGGCTTGCCCGTCAGCGCATACACTCTTTTAAAAATCTTTTTGCATAGCTCACGACTCGCGAGCAGGACGGCGCGAGTCGCGCGGGATGACCTTGGGTTTGAGAAATTGGACCGGCGCACTTGCGAATTCGCGCCGGACAGATTAAAGCAAAGATCAACACCTATTTTAAATGATAATCAAAAGCACGCGGCTGAACTGATGGAGCGCCCTAATGTCGGTTGAAGGTCCTCGCCTCGAGCCAACCACCGCCAACGCCTACAATCAAATCCTTGCCAACACGCAGCAGCGCCATCGCTTGTTGAGCGCGCACTGGGAGTTGACTTATCGCTGCAACGAAAAGTGCACCCACTGCTATCTCGACGTCCTCGCGCCGTACGCCCCCGCGCCGGATGAACTTTCGACGGACGAATGTTTTCGCATCATCGACGAATTGGCTGCGCTCGGCGTTTTGAACCTGACCGTGTCCGGTGGCGAAATCCTCGTGCGCCGCGACTTTTTCAAAATTGCCGAATACGCGCGCTCGAAAAAATTCCTGCTGCGGCTTTTCACGAACGGCATATTGATCAAGCCCGCCGTTGCCGACCAAATTGCCGCGCTGCATCCGTACGCGGTCGAGCTCAGTCTCTACAGCACCCAACCCGAAGTGCATGATCGGATCACGCAACTGAAGCATTCTTGGGAATTAACCACGCGCGCCTTCCGCCTTTTGCGCGAGCGCGGCATTCGCACGGTGATGAAAACGCCGTTGATGAAAGAAAACGTCCGCGAAATTCACGCGCTGGAGGATTTCGCGCGCGAGCTGGGCGCACAATTCCATTACGATGTGACGATTACGCCGAAGGACAGCGGCGGAGTCGCGCCGCTGCAACACCGCATGAGCGATGAGGATTTGCGGTGGCTCTTTCACGAAACGATTGATCCCTCACTGTGGGTTGACCGCAATGTGCCCCAATCAGCCGGGACGTGTGGCATTACTTTGAATTCACTCGCGCTCGATCCTTACGGCAATGTTTTTCCCTGTCTGCAAACGCGTTTTAACGCGGGCAATGTTCGGAACGAATCGCTGCGAACCATTTGGGAAAAATCGGCGGTGTGGCAGGAACTGAGCCATCTCACGCTGGGCGAGCTGCCCGTTTGCCGCACCTGCGAATTGCGGAATCTGTGCGTGCGCTGTCATGGACTGGCGCTGGCGGAAGATGGCGATCTGCGCGCGCCCGCGCTGGTAAATTGTCGCGAGGCGTTGGCGCGACGTCAGGTGCTCATCGAAAAGGGCGACCTGCCGCGCGATTTTCCCATCCCGCCACATCTTGAATCGTACGTCGCGCAGAGTGCGAATGCTTCGCTCACCCAGACGCTGCCGACCAATTTCGTTCCGCTTGCGTCGTTAACACCACGACATTCGCGGCGCAGCTTGACGTTGGTTGGAAGCTAATCACACGAATAAGGAGACGATGCACAATGGATGAAACTCAAAATAAAACCACCGAGCCACGCGCGGCGGAAAAAGAGACATCAGAAGATACGCGCAAGTCTTATGAAAAGCCGCAAGTCATCTATCGCGCGCCGCTCGAAGCTATGGCGTCGGTATGCACCGGCACCGGCGGCAAATCGAATATTAGTTGCACAACGCAATTCAGTTGAGCGAGGCAACAAAAGTAAAGTCACCGCGTTCGTAGCATTCAAAATTACAAGCCCGCGATCCACTTTCATTCGGCACAGGGCAAAATAGATTGTGATTAGAAATATCGCTCGCCTCAGCGCGAGGGCAATTGGATTGTCGCTCGCGCTGTTTTTGTTCCTGCCCATCAATGCCTTTGCGCAATCACCGGTCGCAACCGGCAGCATCGGCAGCGCGTCAACCACAAATCGCGCGAGCGCGGACTGCGCGGCAACGCCTAACGTTCTCGATTGGACTACGGCGAGTGAACTCAACACCGCGGGTTTCAACCTCTATCGCAGTGAGAATGCTAATGGTCCTTTTATCAAAATCAACGCGCAATTGATTCCCGCTTCGCCCGACCCGCTCACCGGCGGCAAGTACGAATATTTGGATAAAGATGTCGTCGCAGGACATACCTACTATTATCAATTGGAAGATGTGGAAGTCAGCGGCGCGAGCGCGCGGCATCCCTCGCAAGCGGTGACCGCCGCTGCCGCGTTTCCAATCTGCGCGAATTCCAACCTGCTGCCAATCGCCGGCGTCGGCGCGCTGCTCGCGTTCGCCGCGCTGCTCGTACTGCGAGCGCGGACAAGGAATGCGCGCGATTTATTCGCGTTGGCGCGCGAACACATAACCCACGCCGAGCAGCGTTTTCAGATAACGCGGCTGGCGTGGGTCCGGCTCGATCTTGATCCGCACGCGCCGCACCAAAGTTTTCAGCAAGGTCTGGTCGGCGACCTGATCGTCATACCCCCACACGCGTTCGATTAAAACTGGCGGACTGAAGGGTTCGCCCGCCGCGCTCATCAACACTTCCAACAAGCGCGTCTCGAGCGGCGTCAGATGTACCGCGACACCATCGCCCGCGCGCAACTCGTGACGAACGACATCAAGCTGCGCGTCTCC
>JBBSHK010000365.1:0-3896 GCA_038253185.1 Anaerolineae bacterium
AGATCGCAAAGATCGCGTTGAGTTCAGTCATTGGCACAGTCCACAAAAGACACGAAATTTCATGAAAATGATTTCAGAATAAACCAACGCGATTATGCTACAGCTCTCCCGACTGTTCCAGAATTGCGAGATAGGCGTCTTCGAGCGTCGGAATGTGTGTTTTCAAAACGGTCAACGGTGTATTGATCTTTTTGATGATTTGCTGCGGACTTGTGCCGTCGAGATCAATTCGAAACGGCGGCATTTCTTGGAAAGAGATGCCGAGTTGATTCAGCTCCGCGCGCAATTGTGAACGATCCGCCGCGTCGATGAGCAAATAATTCTCGATCAGTTGTGACTTGACCTGATCGGGTGTGCCATAGGCAACAATCTTGCCCTTGTCGATGATGCAAACCGTGTCCGCCTCTTCCGATTCTTCGATATAGTGCGTGGTGAGAAAAATGGTCGTGCCGCTCTCTACGCGCACCTGCCGCAAATATTCCCACAGGTTGCGACGACTCGCCGCGTCGAGTCCGCTGGTCGGTTCATCCAAAAATAAAACGCGCGGGCGATGAATCAAACTGCGAATAATTTCCAGCTTGCGCTTCATGCCGCCGGAAAAGGTTTTGATGGGGCGAAAAATTTCGTTCTGAATGCCGAGCACCGAGGCGAGTTGATGCACCTGCTCTTTGTACGCGCGCGGCATTAGTGCGAAAGCGGGGCGGAAGGGATACAGCCCGTACAGTATGGCGTGAAAGCGCACGTTCTCTTCCGCCGTCAGATTCAGATCGAGGCTCGGCTTTTGAAAAATGATGCCGCAACTTTTTCGCACCGCGCTCGGATGGCTGCGCGCGTCGTTGCCCGCAATATGTACGCTGCCCGAAGTTGGCGAGAGTGTCGTCGTGAGAATAGAAATCGTCGTGGTCTTGCCCGCGCCATTGGGACCGAGCAGCGCAAAGAGTTGACCCGGCGCGACATCGAACGAGATGTCGTCAACCGCGTTGATAGTCGCGCGTTTGTAACGCTTGGTCAGATGTTCGACGTGAATGATGGGTTCGCTCAAAGTTGGCTCTCGTGCAAATCTCTGATGCCCTTCCTTATTAAGGAGGGGTGAGGCCAGGTTGCAATTTGATATTCCAAACTATGCACCGCGTCAATCTAATGCCACACCATATAAGCAAAATAATCGAGACTCTCCCAATACGGAACTGTGGTGCGATTCAGCCCGTAAATATTATCCATCGATTGCCACGAACCGGCGTTGACTGACGCCCCCGCGCCATAGCCCGCCGCGGCGACCTGCCGCCAGATGTATTCATTGTACGCCCCGAATGGGTACGCGAACACGACCACCGGCTTGCCGAGATTCCTTTCGAGAATCCATTTCGAGTCAACCAGTTCATGCCAGATCTGATAGCCGTTTTGCTGGGTGAGGAACGGATGCTCCAGCGAATGGCTGCCGAATTCCATTCCCGCCGCGCTCATCTCATAAACCATTGGCCAGGTCAAGGTGTAGCTGCAGCAGCCCATATAATTCGACGGCGTGAAAAAAGTTCCGACCATACCGTACTTGCGCAAGATCGGATACGCGACGTAATAATCATCGCGCCACGCGTCGTCGAAGGTCAGAATGATCGGATTCGACGGCAGCGGCGCGCCCCATCGCAAGTGCGCGATCAGAGTGGAAAAATAAATCGTGTGAAATCCTTGACGCGCGAGATACGCGACTTGCAACTCGAACTGATCGGGCGCGACGGTCAGCGTTCGCCAAACATAATCCGCGTTCGGATTGAGATATTGTAAATGGTGGTACATCAAGATCGGCACATGCACCGCATAGTAACTCGGCAAGGAAGTCGTCGGGAAAAAAGGTCGCGCCTCTTGGAAACTTTCAAACGACGCAGAATATGCCGCTTGCGGCGCGGGAAGCTCCAAGTTTAGAGCTTGCGGAAAGGGGGCTTGCGGCATGTCTTTTGCTGAAATGGGCGCAGCAGTGGCGACCAAGAGCACGAGCGCCAGTGCGGCGATTACTCCGGGGAGTGGGAGATATGAGCGCTTCATTGAGGTTAGTCCTTTCTTACCCGAAAAATTTCTGGGAGGCTGTCTTGAAAGCTCACGCGTTGTTATACTTTGAGCGAATCCTTCGACGGTGCCCAGGACATGCTCCGTGAGTTGAGCAACTTGATTTTCGATCAGTCGGTTCTCGACTTTGCTCGAATGAAAAGTTTTAAGATAGCCTCTGATGTACGTTAATCAAAACGGCACAACCGCGCGCACAATCTTGGCATTTCGCTTTCAACAGTCTCATCGATTCAGAGCTGCGGAATGAAATCAGCCACCACCGAACCGCCCACAAATTCGCGCAGGATCGAATCCTCCGGCACGAGCGAAATATCACACGGCTCAAACCATTGCAGGAAGGAGAGCACGCGCCGCGCTTCGATGTATTCGGGCGTCTCCGGCTCGACCTGCCGCAGCAGCGGCTCTGCCAACGGTTTCAGCGCGGCGAGCTCGTACACCAACGCGGAGTTGAACATTGTATCCGCGTTCTCCTGAAACGGAAAGATATGCTTCTCCTCACCGCGGATCACGCTGTCCCAACGCGCGATCGTATCGCGTGCGGAATAACCACGCGTGCGCGCGTCGCGCACAATACGCCGAATGAGTCGCGTGTCGGTCGTCGGAATCCGATTGAGCCGGTCGAGTTTCAACTGTGTGAGCGCCGAGGCATAAATTCGGAACAAGTGCGCTTCCGCGACGTCCGGCAGCAGCGCCGGGTTCAGACCGTGAATGCCCTCGATGACCAGAATATGCTCGGGTGAAAGTTCGACCGTGACGCCTTGCTCGCGCGTGCCGCTGACGAAATTATATCGCGGAAGTGTAACTTTTTCACCACGAGTTAACGCGACGACATGACGATTCAGCAACTCCAAATCGAGCGCGTCGAGCGCTTCAAAGTCCGGGTCGCCGAACTCGTCACACGGGGTCGCGTCGCGATCCAGAAAATAATCGTCGAGACTCAAGGGAAACGGGCGCAGGTGATTCGCCAGCAACTGAATCGATAACCGTCGCGCGAAGGTGGTCTTGCCGGACGACGAAGGTCCGGCGATCAGGATGAGCGGGATATGATCGCGCTGCGCCACGATCTGCGAGGCAATATCCGCGATGCGTTGGTGATGCAACGCTTCCGCCACCAGCACCACTTCGCGCCCGCGTCCTTCGAGCAGCGCGCGATTCAGAGCGGTCGCATCGGGCACGCCCAGTCGTCCCAGCCCTTCACCGTACTCGCGAAAAACGGCAGTGAGCTTGGGATAGGGCTTGACCGCTTCGAGTGGACGCCCGCGCGAAGGAAATTGCAAAGCAAAGCCCGAGGCGTACGGACTGAGCGCGACTTGTTTCAGATAGCCGGTCGAAGGCACGAGCGCGCCGTCGAAGAAAAATTCGCTCATCTCGCGCAATCGGTGCAGCGTGATCACCGAGCGTCCGCCGCCCGCGAGCAATTCGGCTTGGCTGGAATCGCCCGCCGCTTCGAAGGCTTGCACCGCCTCACTCAATTTCATCTCGGCGCGTTCGATCGGCACGTCGAGCGCGGCGAGCTCGCGCATACGCGCTTGCAGCTTTTCCAATTCTTCCGCCGTGAACGGGTCCTGATTCAGCACGCGGCAGTACAGACCGCCGTAGGTGAGTGAATGTTCGACTGTGATACGCGCACGCGGATAGAGTTCGCGCGCCGCGACTTCGAGCAGAAAAATCAGCGAGCGTTGAAAGACGCGCATGCCCGTGTTCGTCGCGACGGTGACGGGACGTACATCCGCGTCGGCGAGCACCGGCTCGGACAATTCGACCAGCCGATTGTTCATCGCCGCTGCCATCACCGTCGGCGCGTAATTACCTGCCGCTTTTTGAATAAAGGCTTC
>JBBSHK010000366.1:0-3862 GCA_038253185.1 Anaerolineae bacterium
ACAAACGCGCGAGATCAAAAATGTGCGTCGTCTGCTCCACCATCTGCCCGCCCGAGCGCGCCTCTTTCCACCACCAACTCACGGGCGGTGTTTCGTCGATCCAATAGCCGAGCGCAAGGCGCGCGGGATTCTGGCTCAATAATTCTTGTGCCTGTTCGGTCGTGTTGAGATAGCGCCAGTGATAACCGACGGCGGTGATGAGATGCTGCGCGGCGACACCCCGCGCAATTGCCTCCGCGGTTTGGGAATCTGCCGCGAGCGGCTTTTCGACAAAGAATGGCAGTCCGCGTGCGATTGCATCTTTTTCCGGCGCACCGTGTGCGAAGGGCGGCACACAAATATAAAGCGCATCCAATTTTTCGCGGTCAAGCATCTCAGTATATTGCGCGTACGCGTTGCCGCCGCATTTCGCCGCGAGCTCCTGCGCGCGTTCGATCAAGGGATCCGCGAGCGCGACCACTTGTACATCTTCAAAATTCTGCAGATCGGCGAGATGCCGGCTCGCGATTCCACCCGCGCCGATAAAGCCGATTCTGGTTGCGGTCATGTCAGCTTGCCTCGAATCTTTGCGGAATTTTCTGAGGCTGCCGCGTGGATGAGCGCGGGCTGAGGCGTCGAGGTGGTCAGCGTTGTCTCCTTGACCATCGAAAGTTCTTTGAGCTTGGGCTTGATTTCCTCAGGAGTAAATGCGCCCGCGCGTTCGGGTTGCGCCAACGCTTCATAGATCGACGCGGTCTCACGCCCCATACGCGCCGCGCTAAATTCTTGCTGCACGCGCCATCGCCCCGCCGCGCCCCAACGGATCGCCAGTTCCGGGTTTTCGAGAACTTGGAGGAGCGCGTGCGCGAGCGCTTTGACATCTCCCGGCTCAACCAGACGTCCAGTCTGTCCGTCCAAAACGGCTTCGGTGATCCCACACACGCGCGTACCGACGACCGGCAGCTTTGCCGCCATCGCTTCCAGTACGGCGAGCGGCAATCCTTCGAAACGCGACGGCAAAACAAAAACATCCGCTGCCGCCATCAAATCGGCGACATCGTCGCGCAGACCTGCGAAGCAGATTCGATTTTGGAGACCCATTTCACGCGCGCGGTTTTGCAAGTCCACTTCAAGCTCGCCCCCGCCGACCCAGACAAAGTGCGTTTTCGGTTCGCGTGCGAGCACGGCGGGGATCGCATCGAGCAGCAAATCGTAACCCTTTTGCTTGACCATCCGCCCTACTGTCAAGACGATGCGCGCAGTGCGCGGAAGACCGAGCCGCGCGCGGATGCCGTCGCGGTCTGGCATAACCGTCCGCCGCGCGATCCCATTTCGCACCAGGCGTAATTTTTTTTCCGGGACACCCGCCTTGATAAAACTTGCGTGCGCGCTATCTGAAACACAAATCACGCGGTCGATAATCCCGACGATGCGTTTGTAATCGCGGCGCTGCAAGGGGTCCGTGAGCATGTCGGGCAAATGTTCCGTGCGAACTCCGAACGGGACATGCGCCCAGCTCGCTGCATAAATGCCGTGATGACCTTCCCAGCCGATGCCCGCGTGACAATGAAATATTTTCACGCCCTGCGCGCGCAGCCATTCGGTGAGTTCCGCTTCTTGCTGCCGACTGCGACATTCATAGCCGAGTGTCACCAGCCCCATCTCATGCGCGCGCGTGAGCAATTTGTTCCCTAGCGCGCCCGGAGGACACACAAAGCAGAGGCGGTACTGCTCGCGCAATTCGGCAGCAAGCGTCAGCATACTTTCACCCACGCCGGAGGGTTCGAGACTGTCGGTGAACAGGCACACGGTGAGTGTCATACGTTTTCCATTTGCCCGATTGGAATCGGCGCGGCCTCGCGCTCGCGAATTATTTCTTGCTGCGAATTCATCCGCGCGAATAATTGTCGCTGTCGTCGCAACTCGTCGGCGAGTGGCTGATGAATTTCGCGTTCGCCCTGCTCGTCGGCATAGTCCCACAAGCCGCAGTAGAGATGATGCTCGTCATCCCACCACGGATAATTGAGAAGCGGATACCAGCACAGTCCTTCTAGTGGCACACCGGTTTGCATCGCCGCGCGCACCTCGCGTCCAACGTAACGCAGCCACGGCGCGCGGTCGTCGCCATCCGAACCGGTCTCGGCAATAAACATTGGACGGCGATATCGATTGTAAATGTCGGTCAGTAGGTAACGAAAATGATAATACGCGGGATCGCTGCGGTCGAGTTTGAACTCGGGATTGAAAGGCAGGTCGCGATAGATCCACTGGTTATGCGGATAATAATTTACGCCGATGATGTCGAGGTACTCGGCGCGTCCGCCCAGTTGCGGGTGCTGCCGTCCGCCGAGCATGTCCCACGCGTCGAACTGCGACCGCGTGTACGCTTCTGCCTCAGGACGGTCCTGAGGCTTTGCCGGATCGAACAGCACTTTGATGATCGGGTCGGCGTGAACGATGCGCGTGCGCGGATTGATTTCCCAGAGCGCCTCGATAGTCTCGATTGCCGCGCGCACCAGCTGTGCCTTTAACTCCAGTCCGCGTTCTTTTTCAAACGGATAAATATAACCGACGTAACCGCTCGCCCACGCGAAAAAAGAAATCTCGTTGATCGGCGTGATGAAAGGAATGTCGTCCGATTCGTCGGCGAGCACGCGCGCGAAGGCGCGCGCAAAGCTCGCCAAGCGGTTTATAAATTCGGGTTTGAAGAGGTCGATATCGTCCGGGAAACCGTAATGACACAAATCCCAGATGACCTGCAAGCCGTTTTCGCGCGCCGCGCGGACCATCGGCAGCGCGCTGGAGAAATCGTATTGCCCGGGTTGCTGCTCGATCAGGTGCCAGCGGATCCCGTCGCGCATTGTGAGCAAACCCTGTTCGCGCGCGCGTCGGTAATCCTTTTCGATGAAAATATCGTGTCGCGTCGCCGCGATCAGGTCGAGGCGCTTTTGATTATGCGGTCGGTGAGTGGCACACTCAAAGCCGCCCATGAAAAAACTTTTGAATAGACCCGTGTCCCGCAAAACTCCTCCAGTAAGTACCTGTCCCATCATACTACAACTTGTTTGATCCATAATCCTGAATTCCAAAGAATTTGTTGCAACACAATGCTCAAGCCTTGGCATATCCGGCGTACCACCGAAAAGGCAAGGCTTGAAAAATTTGCGTTGCGGTGAACGCGCGACATGGCGGGATAATGCCACTGGTTTATAACGACAGTCCCGTTAACTTGTTTTCGAGCGGACCTTGGAACAGAAGGAAAAATAGATAATGAATTCCAAGTTGCCAAAAATAGATTGGCGGGATTCACCTCCTTGAAAGGACCTGAAATTTACTATCGATAGACCATCTGTTTTGAATCTACCGAAAAAAGTACAACGTTCTCTTGGTTTTTTAGCGGAGAGACACGTCAGCGGTATGAAATTCAGTGACTTTTCTGGCAAATCGATTACGACGTCGATTACAACGCGTTCCCAGTCCGGGGAGGGGATATTGAAATTTCTTGAAGAGGAGAAGGATAAATCCGGACGAAGGGAAAATACCGGGAAGGCGAGACGAGGTACCCCGGTCAGGGTAAAAGCAAGTCACCGCACCAATGAAGCCTCTCACCAGAAATCACGCGGCGCGTAGTAATTCTCAGGTTCCGTATTTCAGGGTCGAGTTTTTGGAATGAGTTGGAATCAGGATTAATCTGCGGCGGCTTTATTCTTTATCCTGCGGCGGCTCAATCGGCTCTTTGAATTCTTCCTTGATGCGACGGCTGTACTCTTCGGATGAAGCGGGGTCGAGTTCCCAACGCTGGCGATCGCGCGCTTCCAATTTATCGGCAGTGTGCAGCGGCTCGGTATCTTGATACGTAATTCCTACCGCCTCACCGATTTCG
>JBBSHK010000367.1:0-3843 GCA_038253185.1 Anaerolineae bacterium
GGAGAAAAACGATGGCATGTTCGACGCGGTGACCGTGCGTCAGTAGTGGCGGAAAACAATTGGTTTTTATTTCGACGCGCTCGCGCTAAACAAGCAATTAAATTCGCGCGAGCGCGTCTTGATACCTCGTGGCGGGATGAGGCTGAGAGGCGAGCGTCACGATTTTAAATCAGCGCGTTGGAAAAGTTACGGTGCAGGCGCTTCCCCCAACTGCGCGCGAAGATTCAACTGCTGATTGCCGCGCACGACGGTCAATTGGATCGTATCGCCCACATTGCGCGCCTGAATCGCGGCGCGCAGGTCAACATCCGTTGCAACCGGTTTGCCGTCTGCGGCAACGATCACATCACCCACGCGCAGCCCCGCGCGTTCGGCGGGAGTTCCTTTGCCGACGTCACTGAGCACGACACCCTTATCGACGGACAGTTTGGCTTGTGCCCTGATCGCCGGCGTGATTGTTTGCAGGACGACGCCGAGATACGGTCGCGTGATGCGCCCCTTGTTCATCAACTGCTGGATAACGGGTTTGGCTTCGTTGATGCTAATGGCGAATCCGATGCCCGAGGGTTGATAGCCTCCACCGGTCGGTCCCGGCACCGCGGTATTGATCCCGATCAATTCACCGCGCAAGTTCACCAACGGTCCACCCGAGTTGCCCGGATTAATCGCCGCATCAGTTTGAATGAGACCTGAAATCGACGCGCCATTTTCTTCTTGAATGGTTCGATTGAGCGCGCTGATCACACCGGTCGTCACGGTGGGACCGCCTTCAAGCCCGAGCGCGTTGCCAATCGCGACGACCCATTCGCCGACGGCGAGCTTGCTGGAATCGCCGAGCGGAATGGTCGGCAAATTGTTCCCTTGGATTTGAATCACCGCGAGGTCTGAAGCGGGATCGCGTCCCACCAGCGTCGCGGGAAAAGTGCGCCCGTCGGGGAGTGTGACCTGCAACGCCTGCGCGGACTCGACCACATGATTGTTGGTCAGAACGTGACCTTCGGCATCAATGATCGCGCCGGAGCCGTTGCCCACCGGCACGGGCTGGCTGAACGAACGCAAGCTCTGTTCGATTCCGACAAAAACAACCGCAGGTCGCACGCGTTCCGTGACCGCGCGGATGTCGGTTTCGAGATTCCCGGAGGGTTGGAGCAAACCGGTCGCGGGCTGATTCGCCACCGGAGGATTGTTCTGAGTGCCCGGCTGGTTCAACGCCACTTGTGTCGGCGCGTCCAATACAACTTGTGTGGGCAGCGTATTGGAGGGCGCGAACGGCTCCGCCGTCGGCAAATCACTGGCAAGTCCACCCGGCGGGTTGCCGAGATCGGTGCTGATGCCACAGCCAAACAAAATAAAAACCGAGATCAAGATAATGGAAGTCAGACGCAACTTTCCATTCTGCTGAAACTTGCCCAATAAATTCATCTCATCCTCTCAATTCATTCCTACAACAAATGACAAAAGGTGAAAGCGTGGCGCACTTGTAATAACGGCAGAGTTCAGAGCGACGTAACGCACGGCAATAAACAATTGCGCGTCGCGACACAATGCGGCGAACCATAAAAAGAGCGGAAGAAAATTCTTCCGCTCACTTCACAATTATGCAGCAGCTTGTGTACTTGGCGAAATAAATTGTTCACGCGATTTCTTCCGCCGACAGCATCAGCTTCATTTGTCGCGCCGTATCAATGCCCTGCCCTTTGTAATGATTGTTGGCAAAGACAAAAGTGGTCTCCGCCTGCCGGTTCATCTCCGCGATTTTCGGCGTCCACTCTTCCAGCTCTTCCGGCTTGTAAGTGTAATCGTAACGCTCGTACGCTTGATCGTGCTTCCACCATTTTTGGTAATTGCGTCCGTGAAAGCGCACATAAGCGATTGGCGCGGTGACCTGTGCCACGCGCGGAAAGTAGGGCTCATCTACGCCGCAAAAGCCGAGGTGGTTCTCGCGCAGCAATTCATAGGTCTCATCCTTGAGCCACTCCTTGTTGCGGAACTCAATTACCACCGGCAGCTCGCGCAGTTGTTCGCGAAACCATCTTAAATAATCGCGCGACTCGGGCTTGTCGCGAAAGGAATTGGGAAACTGCGCGAGGATGCCACCGAACTTGTTGGCTTCGAAGAGCGGCATCAGCGCTTCAGTAAATTGTTTGAAAACTTTTTCGTCGCCCTCGCGCCCGTGCGTCATCTCCTTCGTTGCCTTGACCGTGAACAAGAAATCGTCGGGCACTTTTTTCGCCATCGTGAAAAGTGATTTCGCGCTGGGCATCCTGTAGTAGGTGTAATTGATTTCGAGCGTGTTGAATTCTTGCGCGTAATAGCTCAGCCATTCTTTCTTGGGCAAATCTTCCGGATAATATACGCCCACCCAATCGTCGTATTGAAAACCACTCGCTCCAACGTAAATCATAGTTCCTTCTGAGTCCCTAGTTATTCGTTGTTAGTCGTTAGGTGTTAGTCCTTGCTTATCGGTTAATTTGTCCGAGCCGCACGAACACCGCATAACCAATTACCAATTACCAACAACGAACCACTAGTTGAATTTCACCACGCGCGGGTGCGCGCGTAATTTTTCCGCGCGGATAATTGCTTCAATGTCGTCAACCGTTTTGTCCAGCCGACCTTCGCGATTCACCACGACGTAATCAAATTTGTACATATCCTGCATCTCGACCGTGGACATTCTCAAGCGAACTTGCAGCGCTTCTTCCGATTCGGTGCGCCGCTCGCGCAAGCGGTGTTCCAGTTCGGACCAAGATGCCGCCAAAAAAATAAACAGCGCGCCGTCGACTTTGTGACGAATCGCCTCTGCACCCTGCGGGTCGATCCGCAAAATCACATCCTCACCGCGCGCCAGCATTTGTTGAATTTTGCTCCTGGAATTTCCGTACTGAAATCCATACACCACCGCGTGTTCCAAGAATTCCCCGCGCTCCAGCTTGGCATTGAATTCATCCGCCGTAATAAAATAATAATCGATGCCTTCGAGTTCGCCCTCGCGCTGCGGGCGCGTCGTATTTGTGACCAAAAAATGAAAGGGCGCACCGCGCTCTTTCATTCGTTTCAAAGTCACATCTTTGCCCACGCCTGAAGGACCCGACACAATGATCAGCAGCGGTTTGGACTGTGGAAATGCTATTGAAGGTTCGACGAAATCAGGGGTGCTCAATTAGTAGAGACCTCGCGATTCGCGCGGCGCGTGCGCCGCCGCGCCGAGTCGCACAATCTTGGCATTCGATGGGAGATTCACCATTACATTCGTCGTGTCGACGATCAGATGCGCCCTATCCGCAACGGTTTGATAATCGACGGCGTGATGCCCGGTGACAATCAACACAAGGTCAGCCGAAGCGATCTGCTCCGGCGTCAGGGGCACCGATTGCAATTCCGCGAGGCTGCGGTGGAAGACATTATCGCCCACACGAAAGCGCGGCACATAGGGATCGTGATATTCAACCACCGCCCCGCGCGCCAGCAAGAGTTCGAGCACACGTTCCGCGGGTGAATTGCGCGCATCGTCAATCTCACGCTTGAACGCAACGCCGAGCACCAACACCCGCGCGCCTGCAAGCGCTTTGCCCTCGCGGTTCAATGCTTCGTTGACCAGACCCACGACGTGGAACGGCATCGACTGGTTCACCTCGGCGGCAAGCTCGACGAACTTTGTATAAAAATCAAACTCGCGCGCCTTCCACGACAAATAGTACGGGTCCACCGGGATACAGTGTCCGCCCACGCCGGCGCTCGGATAAAACGGCATATAGCCAAACGGTTTCGTTTTCGCGGCGTCGATCACTTCCCAGATATCAATGCCCATCCGCTCACACAACAGCGCCAACTCATTCACCA
>JBBSHK010000368.1:0-3834 GCA_038253185.1 Anaerolineae bacterium
GCTGTCTTTGACTATGAACATCAGGCGATTGAACGAGCCGTGCCGCGCGAAATCGCGGGTGTCAGCGTGGCGGTTTGTACGCCTGAAGACCTGATCATTCACAAAGCGATTGCCGGTCGCGCGATTGATTGGATTGACATTGAGCGAGTCTTGGCGCGACAGCGCGGTGAACTGGACGACAAATATATCGAACACTGGCTGACCGAATTCGCGGCGGGACTCGACCAGCCCGAAATTCTGGAACGCTATCACGAATTGCGAGCGAAACTTGGTTCGCCGGAGGAACTCTAGTGCAAACGCAGATGCGCGGTCGCGATTTTATCGGCGACCTCGATTTTTCTAAAGAAGAAGTAGAGACGGTGATGGAGGTCGCGTTCGACCTGAAACGGAAACGCGCTCTGAGCGAACCGCATCCGCTGCTGCGCGACAAAGTTTTGGCGATGCTCTTTTTCTTTTCCAGTACGCGCACGCGCGGTTCCTTTGAGGCGGGCATGGCTCAGCTCGGCGGTCACGCCGCGTTTATTGAATCGCGCACGACGCAGATTTCGCACGGCGATACGCCGAAAGAGATGGGCGAAATTTTTGGCCGCTACTTTGACGGCATCGCGATTCGCCACGTGGATTGGGGCGTCGGCAACAAATATCTGAACGAGGTCGCAAAAAATTCGCGCGTGCCGGTGCTGAATATGCAGGACGACATCTATCACCCGTTTCAAATTCTCGCCGACCTGATGACGATTTTTGAAAAAAAAGGGCGCGACCTGCGCGGCAGAAAAATGGTGGTCTCGTGGGCATACGCGGCAAGTTATCAGAAACCGATCAGTGTGCCGCAATCGCTGATTCTCCAGATGACGCGCTTTGGAATGGACGTGGTGCTGGCGCATCCGCCCGAATACAAATTGATGCCGGAGATTATAGAACAAGCGCGCGCGAATGCGCGCCAGTACAATGTCGCGTTCGATGTGACCGACGATATGGACGCCGCCTTTCGCGATGCCGATATTGTTTATCCGAAATCGTGGGGCGCTACGCTCACCACGCGCGATGATCAAGAATCGGCGGCGATCGGCAAAAAGTACAGCTCATGGATCGCGGACGCGCGGCGGATGAGTCTCGCCAAACCTGACGCGATTTATATGCACTGCTTGCCCGCCGACCGCAACATCGAAGTTGCGGATGAAGTGATTGATGGACCGCAGTCGGTCGTGTACGATGAAGCCGAAAATCGTTTGCACGCGCAGAAAGCAGTGATGGCGTTAACGATGTGACAAGTCACGGGTGAAAAGCGGATTTACCTCAGATACCTCACAGCTGAACACTGATACCTGAACACTGACACTTATGTCTAAACTCGCCGTCGTCGCGGTTGGTGGTAATTCTTTAATCAAGGACGAAAAGCACAAGTCCATTCCCGACCAGTACGCCGCGGTGGTAGAAACCTCGAAACATATCGCGGGAATGATCGAGCAGGGCTGGGACGTCGTTTTGACGCACGGCAACGGACCGCAGGTCGGTTTTATTTTGCGCCGTTCCGAACTCGCGCTGAGTGAATTGCATCCGGTGCCGCTCGACTATTGCGGCGCGGATACACAAGGGGCGATCGGTTATATGTTTCAGCGGGCGCTGCACAATGAATTCAAAGCGCGCGGAATTGAAAAGCGAGCCGCGACCGTGGTGACACAAGTCTTGGTCGATGAGAATGATCCCGCGTTCAAGCAGCCGAGCAAGCCCATTGGTTCGTTCATGACGGCTGATACCGCGGCGCGCAAACGCGCCGAAGAAAATTGGCAGATGGTCGAGGACGCCGGACGCGGTTGGCGGCGCGTGGTGCCTTCACCTTTGCCCAAAGCGATTGTCGAGCGCGACGCGATTGACGCCTTGATTCGCGCGGGCTTGATTGTGATTTGCAGTGGCGGCGGCGGCATTCCCGTTTATGAAAATGGTCGCGGCGAATTGGTCGGCATCGAGGCGGTGATTGATAAAGATTACGCCGGTTCGCTCTTGGCGCGCAGCCTCAATGCGGATTTATTTCTCATTTCGACGGCGGTGGAAAAAGTCGCGATCAATTTCAACCAGCCCGAGCAAAAGTGGCTGGACCATTTGACATTGAAGCAAGCCAAAGAATATTCCGCGCAAGGACATTTCTTGAAGGGGTCAATGGGTCCCAAAATTCAGGCGATCATCTGGTTTCTGGAGAACGGGGGCAAAGCAGCGCTCGTCACGAATCCCGAAAATCTGGAACGCGCGCTGAACGGTGAGACCGGCACGCGCATCACGCGCTAAGAACACTTGGCAAAACGCGGGCGAAGATTGCTTTTTCGCAAGTCAGTACAGCGGGACCTATTTTCGTCACGACCTTCTCGTTTTGTCAAGGGTTCTAAAGGAGTTGCAAGTTGCGTTATCAGGTCTTTCTCGAAACATCCACCGAAACCGTTGAAGAGGGCGGCTATCTCGCGCATGTGCCGGAATTGATCGGCTGCGTGGCGCGCGGCGCGACCAAAGAAGAAGCGGTCGAAAAAATTCGCGAGGCGATTCGTGCCTATCACGCCTGGATGCGAAAACATCATGCTGCCGCGCCGTCTGAAAACGAGCCGCTCGATCTGGATGTAGTGGAAACGGAAGCATTCATGCTCCCCTCGGACTATGTGCCAATGCATGAGGACGAAGTGGGCGAATTGGCGCGGCGCGCGGCAAGTCTGCGGCAGAGATTGCTCGAACTACTGGCAGAGATGCCCCCCGAAGCATTGGATTGGAAGGAGAGCGAAGAGGGTTGGGCAATTCGCAACGTCGTCGCGCATATGGCTCAATCTGATTTGTACTATGCCTCGCGCCTCGAAGAACCGGGGCTGCCGGAATTGGTGTGGCGGCTCGAATCAACACGTGAGTTGGCACTGCGCCGTTTGCAACAATTTTCTGGTGAGGCGCACAGGCGAGTAATGAGGCACAACGGCGAAGAATGGACGCCGCGCAAGGTTGCGCGCCGTATGTTGGAACACGAGCAAGAGCACCTCGATCAAATCCACGAATTGTTGAAAAGGTATCTGAACTCCAATCGTTCGTGATCGTTCACTGCCGTGGCGCGACTTGCGCATTCCACCTGCTTGCGCTCGAGGCGCGCAGGCATCCCAAGTCTCCTCTCTCCCGCTGACTTATGAACATCGCGTTTCTCCAGTGCACGCTCTGCGGTGAAAAGTACACTCGCGATTCGGTTCGTTATGTCTGCCCCAAACACGGTGACGACGCCTCACCCGCGCCGCTCTCCACCAATATAGCGGGAAGTGCGCTTCAGCAAGGCGCGGGTGAGGGGCAAGGTGTGCTCGATGTCATCTACGATTACGACGCGATCAATGCGCGAACGTCGCCATCTTTGATTTCTGAATCGTGCGACGATTCAATCTGGCGTTATTGGGAATTGTTGCCGATCGAACAGCGCGAATCAATTCCACCGCTGCAAGTCGGTTGGACGCCGCTGTATCACGCGCAGAAATTGGGCGCGCAGCTCGGACTCGCGAATCTTTTTATCAAAGACGACGGGCGCAATCCAACCGCGTCGCTCAAGGACCGCGCGAGCGCGGTGGTGGTGGCGAAAGCGCGCGAACTCGGTGTCGAGATCATTACGACCGCGAGCAGCGGGAATGCAGGGGCAGCACTCGCCGCCTTTGCCGCGAGCGCACAAATGCCCGCGGTGATTTTTGTGCCGGAAAGCGCGCCGCAGGCTAAAGTCGCGCAGCTTTTGATCTTCGGCGCGACGGTTATGCTAGTGCGCGGCACGTACGACGACGCGTTTGATTTGTGTCTCGCCGCGTCGAAGGAATTCGGCTGGTACTGCCGCAA
>JBBSHK010000369.1:0-3831 GCA_038253185.1 Anaerolineae bacterium
CGCGCGACGCGACGTCTTTATCAATCAGTCGCAGCGAAGGTAAATAATTTCGTACGGGCGCGTCGAGGTCGAGATGAGCAAGCTCGACCAGACGCAGGATCACGGTCGCCGTAATGGTTTTGGTGATCGAGCCGATTTGAAACAGGGTGTCCGGCGTGACGGACAATGGATTCTCGACACTGGTCACACCAAAGCCCGCGAAATATGCTTGCCCCTCGTGCAGCACTCCGACCGCAACGCCGGGCACATGGAAGCGCTGCCTCGCGTCTTGGATTTTTTCGGAGATGGGCTGTAGAGTTGGATTGTTAATTTCGTTCATATGTATTTCATTGATCATTAGTCAATTCACCGAAACCTTCCCTCCCCTCCTTGATAGGGAGGGCTGAGGGAGGTCACGGTTTCTCTTCTTCCACCAACTTGCGCTTGAACACCTTGCCCACAAATGTTTTCGGCAACTGTTCGCGAAATTCCACCCGCTTGGGCACGGCGTACTCGGCGAGACGTTGCCGTGCGAACTCGATAAATTCTTCCGATGTCGCCATCTCCCCTTTTTTCAATACGACATACGCTTTCACCGCTTGCGCGCCGTTGCCGACGGGGGTGCCCGTGACCGCCGCTTCCAACACCTTTGGATTTTCGTACAAGACTTCTTCCACATCGCGCGGGTACACATTGTACGCGCCCGCGAGAATCATATCCTTCTTGCGGTCGATGATTTGAAAATAGCCGTCCTCGTCCATCCGCGCGACATCGCCGGTAAACAGCCAGCCGTCACGCAGCCACTGCGCGGTTTCTTCAGGATGATTCCAGTAGCCGCGCATCACCTGCGGTCCGCGCACCGCGAGCTCGCCAATCGCGTCGGGCGGTAGATCTTCGCCCGTGTGCAGGTCAACAATTTTCGCGTCCGTGTCCGGCAGCGGCAGCCCAATCGTTCCCGTTTGGCAATCGCCGTACACCGGGTTGGCGTGCGTGGCGGGACTCGCTTCCGTCAAGCCATAACCTTCGACCAATTTTCCGCGCGTGAGTTTTTGAAATGCCTCCTGCACTTCGAGCGGTAACGGCGCGGCGCCACTCACGCACGCGCGAATGGATTTCAAGCCAAAGCGGCGCACCCCGGGATAATTATTGATTGCCACGTACATCGTCGGCACGGCGGAGAAAAGTGTGGGATGATAACGCGCAATCGTTTCGAGCACCTCGCGCGTCGAGAACGTCGGCAGCAAAATCAGCGTTGCTGCAATCGCGATGCCGAGATTCATACAGGCGGTCATTCCGTACGAATGCGAAAAGGGCAGCACTGCCAAAATTACTTCGCGTCCTTCTTCCGCGTCGGCGAGCCAGTGCCGCAATTGCACCGTGTTCGCGACCAGATTCGCGTGCGTGAGCATCACGCCTTTCGGTTGGTCCACCGTGCCGCTGGAATATTGAATCAACGCGAGGTCGTCAGGAACCACCTCGACGTTAGGCGAATCGTGCGAGGCGCGCGCGAGCAGTTGTTGAAAAGCAAAAGTATCGCGCTCGTTTTTCAAATCGAGGCGATGCTCTTGAAATCGTTCGCGCTGCGCGGAAAATAAAACGCGGCGCAGCGGCGAAAAATATTCACTGATGTTCGTGAGCACGACGCGCTTGAGCTGCGTGTTGGCGCGCACCGATTGAATCAGCTCGGAATAAATGCTGAGCGCCACAATCGTCTCTGCGCCGGAATCGCTCAATTGGTGCAGCAACTCGTCCGCGTTGAAAAGCGGATTCATGCTCACGACCACCGCGCCCGCTTTGAGCGCACCGTAATACGCGATCACCATTTGCGGCGAATTGGGCAAGAGCAGCGCGACGCGGTCGCCCTTTTTCACACCGAGCGCAAGCAGCGCGTTCGCGAAACGGTTGACGATCTGATCCAATTCACGATAAGAAAGCGCGCGGTCGTAAAACACCAGCGCGCGGTGTTTTGGATAGCGCCGTGCGGAAATCTCCAGAAAACGAAAGAGCGGCTGCGAGGGATACGCCAGCGTGAACGGCACGCCGGCATCGTAATGCTTGAGCCACGGACGCTGATTGACGAGTCGCTCGGTTCTTGCCGGAGTGCGACCTTCGCGCCACGAGACAGATTCCGCGTGAATGAAACGTGTGATCGCCCGATTGACCGCTTCGGCACGTTCGAGGTGAACGAGATGCGCGGCGGCGGGAATCTTCGCTACTTGCGCTTTGGGAATTGCATCGGCGACCGCATCATACGCGCCTTTTTTGAAAACGAGATCGCGTTCGCCGAGAATCACGAGTGTCGGCACGCTGATGTGCGGGAGCAATTCGCGCCCATCCCATTGCGCCATCGCGTTGTGGTACATCGCTTGAAGCACGTGCGCGGGTGCGGCAAGATTTTTTGGAAAACGCGCGCGGATCGGTTCGGCGAGCGCGGCGGGTACTCGGAACACGAGCTTGAGCAATGGATTCAGTTCAAAGTCAATCGAGGTGCTGACGAGCACGAGCTTTGCCACGCGCTCAGGATGTTTCAGCGCATAGCTCACCGCGATCGCGCCGCCGAAGGAATGACCGAACAGAATAAAATTATTCGGCAGCTTTAACTCGGTGTCCAGGCGTTCGATGTCGCCAATGATCTCGCCGATATCGTAACGCGTCGCGGGTTTGTCGGAGAGACCGTGACCGCGCAGGTCGGGCGCAACGACGCGATTTTTTTCCGCAAAGGCGGCAAGCTGCTGCTCCCACTGCATCGCGTATCCGCCAAAGCCGTGAATAAAAAACAGCGCGCGTTCGGCGTTGGGCGGTCCTGCGTCAATCACGTTCAAACGGACGAGCGGTTTTTCAGAGACGGCTATTTCTTTGCGATAGAGGTCAAGGTCGAGGAGAGGCATCGGGCAGGAATGAGCAATGAGCAATGAGATTTCAACCCGCTCTGGAGTTCTTGCGTTGTAGATCGCGTTGCTTCTGAACGGTTGCGCGGAGCGCGCCAAGAATTCGCCCGGTCTCGTCTGCCTGCGCCAGCAGTCGGTTAAAGTTAGCTTCGTCGATGTATCCCGCATCGAGCGCAACGTACAACTCCGAGCGCAATTCCGCGCAAGACGCTTTGGCAATAGAGAGGAATTGATGGAATTCACCGCGACTATGTCGTTCAAATCCTTCGGCAATGTTCGACATGATGGAAACTGATGCTCGTTGAATCTGGTTCGCCAGACCATAATCTCTGCCCAAGCGACCTTGATTAGTCACGTCATAAATTGACTTGGTCAGAACACGCGCCTTTTGCCAAGCAATCAAATCCTCAAATCGCTCTATCTTGCTCATTCTCTCCTCCTTTTACCCATTGCTCAATGCTCATCGCTCAGCGCTTTTCTCAACCCATGCGCAGATTGGGCGAGCGATGGTCGCAAGTATGGCACCTCGTCTGAATGCCCGCGCGCCAAAGGCTTTTCATTTCCGGGACTCACGCGGACGACGACCAGCACCGGACCTGATAGATGGAGAACGGTGTCGAGACGCAACGCGTACTCGAAATCATCGTCGAAGGTGAAGGCGTGTGGAAAACCTGCGGCGTGCGCCATCGCCGCGAAATCAATTTTGCCTGCGCCGGGGGTCGGTTGATTGCCAGTGATTTCGTAGGTATTATTTTGTGCGATGAAGAGGATCAAATTCGTCGCGCGACATTCCGCGATCGTCGCGAGCGTACCGAGGGACATTAACATACTGCCGTCGCCATTCAGACAAATCACGCGGTGCCGTGGCTGCGCGAGCGCGAGTCCCAACGCGAGATCGGCGGCGTGTCCCATCGCGCTGTCAGCAGAAGCAAAATCGAGTTCGTGCTGCGAGAGGTTGCCCCAC
>JBBSHK010000370.1:0-3809 GCA_038253185.1 Anaerolineae bacterium
GACGAAGCGGAACGGCTCTATGGCGCGAGTTTAAAGACGGTGGAAGAACTGGGAGATCGGCAGGGGATTGCGGTGACGCAAAATGCACTTGCGGATCTGGCGCAGTTGCGCGGCGATTACGACGAAGCGGAACGACTCTATGGCGCGAGTTTAAAGACGAAAGAAGAACTGGGAGATCGGCGCGAGATTGCGGTGACGTGGCATAACCTCGCGCTGATGCGAGTCAAGCAGGAACGTTACACTGAAGCTCTGGAACTTTTAACGAAAAGCCGCGACCTCTTCAAAGAAATCAAATTGGAAAAAGACGCGGCAAAGGTGGAAGAGAGAATTCGCGAAATTCAAGAACAGCTTGCCGCTGCGGAGTGACCAGTCCACATTCCCCGCGTTTCCCTTCACCCTCCTTGTCCCTTTTTTCCGCCAGCCGTAAGTCCCGCCGAGCGGCGATGGAGCCAAAATGAAAACCACATTCATCCAAATTCTTCCAGTGATTTTTATTTTAGGTCTGGCGCTGGGCTGTGCGCCCGCGCATCCGCCCGACCAGATACAACTATTCAACACACCCGCGCCCGCGACGCTTGTAGCTGTCCCGCAGGTGACCCTCGCGCTTCCGCCGCCAACCGGAGCAAGCACACTGCCCGCGCTGACGCCCGCGACTCTGCCGCCCGACCCGACCTCGGCGGCTCTGCCCACGATTACGCCACTTTCGGTTCCGACCCTATCGGCTGCCGGACGCACCGCGACGGCGGAAACGCTCGCGGCGCAAACATCTGCGACCAATGTTCCCGCGCCCACTGCCGTTCTCGGCGAGAATATTTTCGTAACCGGCTTGCGGATGAACCCATCTCCGGCAAAGAATGCGCAGCCGCCAACTTTTTTCGCGACGTTTTTGAATACCACCGGCGAGAGTCGCAGCGTGAACTGGTGCGTCGAAATCTGGCGACCTGATGAAACCAAAAAATCGTTTGGCGTCACCACCTGCCGACCGCGCACGCTGCCGCCGGGCACGAGCGAAGCGAGTTCGAGCGACTGGAAGGTGAGCGGCATCGGCGCGTGCACGCCGTTCCGCGCGCGTGCAATTGGGTTGGATCAAGATCAGGCGCGCACACCTTTTACCCAGCCGAATGGATCGCCGTTGTGGTTGGATTTTCAAGTTTGCCCGTAATTGAGCAAAGGAGCATCCGATGAATCGTCAACACGCCACCTTGATCGACCGCATTGAACAGAGCGGTCAGGATTTTTTGAAATATCTCGGACAACTCTCCGACGAAGAAATTCACCAAGCGCCCTCGCCGAACGAATGGTCGATTCACGCCATCGCCGCGCATATGCGCGACACCGAGCAGCACGTTTTTTTGAAACGTCTCCGTCGAATCTTGAACGCGGACGCGCCACCCGCGGTCGAAAATTTCGATCAGGAAGAATGGAGCCGCGAGCATTACTCGGCAGACGAGCCGGTGAAAAAGATCGCGAGGGATTTTCGCGCGGCGCGGCGGCAACAGGTGAACTTGTTGAAAAAGGTCAGGGATAAGGACTGGGCGCGCTGGGCAGTGCATCCGCATTATGGAAAAATTTCCATCGAATGGCTCGAGACGCACAATTACGCGCACACGCTGGAACATTTGCATCAACTGCTTGAGATTCAAGAGCGCGGGCTTTTGAAAAAGCTCAACGGCTAATCAATACAGCTCCGGTTCGATTTCGAACGAGAAGATAAATTTATGTCGCGCCTGCTGATTAGCAATGTTGATATTCTCACGCTTGATGACCACGATCGCGTGCTGCGAAATTCGACGCTCGCGATCGACGGCAAGACCATCGTCGGTGTTGGCTCCGCGCCGCGCGAGTTCATCGCCGATGAGACGATTGACGGGACGAATCACCTCGCGCTGCCGGGATTTTTCAACGCGCACACTCACGCGGCGATGACGCTGCAGCGCGGTTGGGCAGAAGACCTGGACCTCCTGAGTTGGTTCAATGAAAAAATTTGGGTGGCAGAATCAGCGCTGACGGAAGAGGACGTTTACTGGGGCAGCGCGCTCGCGGCGTGCGAGATGATTCGCAGCGGCACGGTCGCATTCTCGGACCATTATTTCTGGATGACGCAGGTCGCGCGCGTGGTGCAGGAAGCGGGAATGAAAGCGCGGCTGGCGTGGGCGGTCTTCGGTTCGGATTTTGCCAAGGAGATCGGACCGACGACGCTCGAACTCACGGAAGATTTTGTCGCCGAGTTTCAAGACTCGGCGAATGGTCGCGTCAAGACGATGCTGGGTCCGCATTCACCCTACATCGGCACGCGCGCTTTTCTCGAACGCGCGGCGGGCGTGGCACGCAAGCTCGGCGTCGGCTGTCACATTCACGTCGCCGAAACACGCGAGCAGGTTGAAAATTCGCTCAAGCAGCACGGCAAAACGCCGGTCGCTTATTTGAATGATCTCGGAATTTTCGATAATCCCTCAATCGCCGCGCACGCGATCTATGTGAATGATGACGACGTCGCGATCCTGCGCGAGAAACGCGTCACCGTCGCGGCATGCCCAAAGACACATTTGAAGCTGGCAATGGGCACCACGCGCATCGTTGACTTGATGAACGCCGGTGTGAAGGTCGCGCTTGGCACGGATGGCGCGGCGTCGAATAACGATCTCGATATGTTGCAAGTGACGCGTCTCGCCGCACTGATTCAGAAACACGAGACGCGCGATGCGACCATGCTGCCTTCAATGCAGGCGCTGAAACTGGCGACGCTTCACGGCGCGCGGGCGATGGGCTTTGACAACAGCGGCGTGATTCGCGAAGGAGCGGACGCGGACTTGATTCTGCTGAATATGGATCAGCCGCACCTCGTCCCCCGCCACGACCTCGCGGCGAACGTCGTCCATTCCGCGCGCGCGGGCGACATTGATTACGTAATCGTTGATGGTAAAGTTTTGTTGCGGAAGGGCGAATTGACGACGCTCGACGAAGAAAAAATTATGCGCGAGGCAGAAGCGCGCGGCTTGCGCATGGTGGCTGGCGATTTGCATCAGACGCAAATCTATCGGGCATAAGTTGATTCTTACAGAATCACGATGGAAGAAAAAACAAATCGAGAGATGGAAAATTCGGTAAGCGTCGCGCTCGGTACGAGTGTGGAAGTTGAATTAATCGCAAAGAGTGGATCAAAGGAACGACTCGCGTTTGTGATCGTGCCGGATACTCAGGCAGATTTCTCGCAGGGTTTTCTCAGCGCGGAAACTCCGCTCGCGCGCGCGATTCTGGGGCAGCACGCGGGCGCGCTAATTCCTTACAAAATGGGAGACATCGAACGGGTTTGCGTGGTCGAAGTACGCACGAGTGAAAATCAGCCTCGCCCGGACACTGCGGAAAAACGCGAGGCACTGGTCCGCAAAGCCGTCGATAAAGCCGATCTCGCGAATGCGATCAATTTCGCGCTGACCTTTGACAGCAAGTGGGGCGATTACGATCCCGAGAGCATGGCGGCAAATTGGGACATAGAGACCGAAGCAAAAAAAGAACCGCGCGATGAAACAAAAGAGTAGGGGTGGGTCTGAGACTCTCCCCTACTAACGAATGGTGCGAGTTGACGCTCACGCGGTCACGGAAGTTTAGGCAAAATCGTATGATTGGAGCACGTGCCAAGCTTGAAACAGCAACTAGCACCATTCGTTACTATCTTACGCCGGTGTTTTTTCTATCTGGATTGCCTCGAGCTGATCGATAAAGCCCCTGATCACATCAAAGCCGCCTTGCCAAAACTCTTCCGACTTGATAGCAATCCCCGCTTCGCCCAAAATCTTTTCAGGACTCTC
>JBBSHK010000371.1:0-3807 GCA_038253185.1 Anaerolineae bacterium
AAGAATCCGTCCTCATCCATCCGCGCGATGTCGCCGGTAACGAGCCAACCGTGCTGTAAAGTTTTCGCCGTCTCATCCGGACGATTCCAATAACCTTGAAACACTTGGGGACCGCGAATTGCCAACTCGCCGATGTGTCCGACCGGCAATTCGACGTTCGGAAAATCGGGATCGACGATGCGCGCAAGTGTGCTCGGCACCGGCACACCAATACTGCCCTCGCGCCGCTCGCCGTGAATCGGATTCGCGTGCGTGAGCGGTCCCGATTCGGTCAACCCGTATCCTTCGACCAAACGCCCACCGCTCAAAATTTCCCACGCGGTCTGCACCTCGTGCGGCAGCGGCGCCGCACCGGACAGGCACACGCGAATCGAATGCAAGTTGTGTTTGCTAATCTCGCGATAATTGATCAGCGCGATGTAGAGCGTCGGCACCCCGGGGAACACCGTCGGCTTGTACTCGTCAATCGCCATCAGCGTGTGTTCGAGCTCGAACTTGGGGAAGAGAATCAGCGCGCCGCCGAGATAAATATTGTTCAGCATCGCGATCTGCATCCCGTAGAGATGAAAGAATGGAATGACGCACAGCGCGGCTTCGTGACCGGCTTCGGCATCGGTGCGCCACAATACACTCTGGATGCAATTCGACACGAGATTGCGGTGGCTGAGAATCGCGCCTTTGGGCACACCGGTGGTCCCGCCGGTATATTGCAGCAGCGCGATGTCGTCGGGGTGAACTTCCACCTGCGGACGCGCGTCGCTGGCGTGCTTGAGCATCCGCTTGAAGGAATAATCGCTTGGATTTAGCTTGACGCGAAAGCCCTCTTGCTTTTCACGCGCGACACTGAAAAGAGCGGAGACGACCGGATGAAAATATTCTTTAATGTTCGTGGTGATGACGCGCGTGACGCGTGTATTCGCCTGCGCCTGTTTGACCGCGGGATAAAATTTGGTCATCGTCACGACCGTCTCCGCGCCGCAGTCCTTCAACTGCCGCTCGATCTCGTGCGCGGTGTAGAGCGGATTGAACGCAATCACAATCGCGCCGGCTTTGAGCGCGCCAAAATACGCAATGAGAAATTGGGGCGAGTTCGGCAGAATCAGCGCAACGCGATCACCCTTTTGAATCCCAAGCTCGATTAGCGCATTCGCAAAACGATTCGCCGCGCTTTCGAGATCCCGATAGCTAAGTCGCCCCGCGAGCATACTCTTCCCGACGGCAGCGGGAAAAATCGTCGCAGGACGATTCGGGAAGTGTTCAGCGCTGTGTTCGAGAATGTGCTGAAGGAGCATTCCCTCAGGATATTCAATCTCCTCAGGAACGTTCGGCTCATAGAATTTTAGCCACGGTTTGTCCATAATGCCTCCGGCGGTTGCGGATTGCAGCTTGCAAATTGCTGAATCATCTAGTGACCCATTCACCCACTCACCTAGCGCCCATTCGCATTCTGCAATACGACGGCGATGCCCATGCCGCCGCCTGCGCACAGTGACGCGACGCCGCATTCGACGCCGCGCTTTTTCATCTCGTGCGACAGCGACAACAACATCCGATTCCCCGACATCCCGACCGGATGCCCCATCGCAATCGCGCCGCCGTTCACATTTACTTTTGCGGGATCGAGATTCAAGTCGCGAATTGCGGTGACCATCATCACCGCGAATGCTTCGTTGATTTCAAATAATCCCACATGACTCAATGGCAGTCCGGCTTTTTTCAGCGCAGCAGGAATCGCAGACACCGGCGCGTAACCCGTAATCTCGGGATCGACGCCGACGATTGCCCACGATAAAATTTTCGTCAGTGGCTTCAAGCCGAGCGCGTCGGCTTTTTCGCCCGATGCCAGAAAGGTCGCGCACGCGCCATCGTTCAGCGGCGACGCATTGCCGGGCGTAATCGCGCCGCCGTACTTGAACTTGGCTGGCAGACGCGCGAGTTTTTCGTACGAAGTATCGGCGCGCGGACCTTCATCTCTGTCCATCACGCGCGCACCGCGCTTTTCCAAAATCTCGACCGGACAAATTTCTTCCGCGAATCTCCCCGACCCGTTCGCCGCGACTGCGCGTTGATGTGAGAGGAGCGACCAGCGGTCTTGCTCCTCGCGCGCGACTTCAAAACGCTCGGACATATTCTCTGCCCAAATCCACATTCCCGCCGCAGTCACGTCATCGTACAGTTCCGCCATACCGTCGATGAGAAATTGCGGACCCATCTTCAAGCCCCAACGCGCGCCGCGAATGTGATACGGCACGGTGCTCATCGACTCGACACCGCCGGTGAGCACCACTTCGCTTTCGCCCGACAAAATATTTTTCGCGCCCCACACCGCGGCTTCGAGTCCCGACGCGCATTGTCGATTCAGCGTCACACCTGGAACATTTTGTGGCACGCCGACGCGCAGGGACGCGTAGCGCGCGATGTTGGGCGCATCGCTGCCCTGAAAAACTTGCCCGACGATGACCTCGTCAATTTCTTGCGGATCGATTTTGGTTTTTCCGAGCGCGCCGCGAAAAACGTGTTCGAGCAGTGTTGGCGCATTAATTTCTTTGAGCGACCCGCCAAACGAACCGATCGGCGTGCGCGCGCCCTCAATCACGAATACTTCAGTCATTGCTTTCTTTGCCCTCCCCGCGGACAATCACTTGATAGTAACGTCGGAGAAATTCCTCGGGCGTGAGTACTTCGAATGGCGCGCCAGCGAGACGCGTTAAGAAATGGCGATTGTCCGAAATGAGATATTGCGCTCCTTGCCACTCGACAAACGCACCAATGAACGCATCTGCCTTTCCGGGCAAACCCAGAGTAATATACTTGGCGACCAAATCGGCGGGCACAGGTTCGTCAATGATTTTTGTATGTGCGGCTTGGCTCAGCAGCAGATACAGTGCTTTGGCTTGAGCCTCGCTCAGATTGCGCGACACTTCTTTCATAACAAGACGAGGGAGTACTACGTCCAGATGGGGCAACAGCAACATCAAGGTCTCGGCGGCTGGATCTGTACCCGAAATGCCAAAGATGAACTGATTGCTGTCAATACAGATGCGCATAATCTGCGTCAAAGATTTCGCGCCGCTGTTCGCGCAAGCGGGCGATCACTTCCTCTTTGGTTTCGCCTAATCTAAAACCTCCGCTGGCACGGACTCGCTGCTGCAACTGGCGAAAGTCTTGCCACCAAGACTCGTACTTGATTTCAGCAAGGTAACGTTGCACCGCTTGGGAGACGAAGGCAATGAGGTCGGGATAAGCGAGTTCTTGCTGTGCCTGCACCAATTCACGGTACAATCCTTCAGGCACTTCCCAAACGATTTCTCGAGATGACATTTATCCCTCCTTCAACAGTCCACACCGAAAAACGTGTTCGAGCAGCGTTGGCGCATTGATTTCTTTCAGCGAGCCGCCGAACGCACCGATCGGCGTGCGCGCGCCCTCAATTATAAAAGCATCAATCATAGTGAACTCCAAATCGCTTTATGATTTTAGCCGGCGCTTCCTGTTCAGCGCAGTTCGCTGCGTAAAAACTTGGGTTAATTTCTGTCCCAATGCTGTTTTGTGGCGAATTTCTGCTTGGGCGTAAATTCCCAAACGCAGAATCTTTCGTATTTCTCTGGATGTATAGAACCAGCGGAGACGATTGCACACACCGCACGCAGGTAAATAATTCCCCACCAGAGAATCACCGCCTGCTGAAAACGGGATTACGTGATCGACTTTCCAGCTCTCGTCCAACCGACCGCCACAGATATGGCAATATCCATTCGTCTTGGCATATACCGCTTGACGATCTTTACGATTGATGTTGCGTCGTCT
>JBBSHK010000372.1:0-3807 GCA_038253185.1 Anaerolineae bacterium
ATTGTCCAAGAATCGCAGCGCGCGCCAACAGCCGCAGCGCAAGCGCCCGCTCCCGCCTCGCAGCAGGGTCCTGAAAAAAGGGATGGAGGCGGCGCAACGCGCTTGACGCCGGTCGTCGCGCGAATGATTGGCGAATACAACATTACCAGCGACGAGCTGCAGAGTATTCAAGGCACCGGCGAGGGTGGACGCGTCAGCAAAAAAGATATTGAAAATTTTCTAAAGTCGCGCGGAGAAAAAAAAGTTGGCGCGCCGCCCACTGCCGAACGCGAACTCGCGCCGTGGGAACAGCCCGGCTCTGGCGATTTATTCAAGCCGACGGAAGACAGCATCGGCAAAGTGACGCCGCGTATGAAAGCCGCGCCCACTCAGCCCGCACCCCCAGCCGCTCAGCCGCAGCCAGAACCGCGCGCAGCGCAATCAAAGGAGGGCGACGAACTTGTGCCGCTGTCCCAGATGCGCCGCGCGATTGCCGAGCATATGGTGCGCTCGAAACAGACCGCGCCGCACGTGACCACAATTCACGAAGTGGATATGACGCGCGTGATCGAACATATGAAGGCGCATCAGACTGAATTTTCCAAGCAAGGCGCCAAGCTCACCTACACGCCGTACTTTGTGCAGGCGGTCATCGCAGGACTCCAAGCCGTGCCCATCGTCAACGCGCAGTTCACTGATCAGGGTGTGCTGATGAAACGCGCATTGAATATCGGCATCGCGGTCGCCATCGAGGAGGGTCTGATTGTGCCCGTCATCAAAAACGCGGACGACAAAAGTCTGCTCGGACTCGCGCGCGCGGTAAATGATATCGCGACACGGGCGCGCGATAAAAAACTGATGCCGGATGATGTCGCGGGCGGCACTTTCACGATTACGAATTACGGAATCTTTGGCTCGCTCTTTGGCACGCCCGTGATCAACCAACCACAGTCGGCGATTCTCGGCGTCGGCGCGATTCAAAAACGCGTGGTGGTAATCGGCGGTGCTGATAGCACCGCGGATGCCATCGTAATTCGACCGATGGTCTATCTCGGTTTGACGTTCGATCATCGTTTGCTCGACGGCGCGATCGGCGATCAATTTATGAATAAAGTAAAACAGGTGCTGGAAAATTATCAGGGGATGTGAAACCTAGCGATTCCATTCTGTAGGGGCGACTCTTGTGGTCGCCCTTTTTGCTTTTTGGTGGGCGACCCTTGTGGTTGCCCCTACGCATCTGTGCGCCTTGAACGTTATCTCGAATTGCGATAGAATAAAATCATCCTGCCGTTCAAGGTTCACGATGACGCCCGAACTCGCCTCGTCGCTCGAAAAATTATCTACTGATGTGCGCGCAGACCCGTCCAATTTGCCCGTGCTCTTCTGGCTGCGCGCCTACACCACGCTCGCGCTCGAACGCGGCACGCCGCGCATTCGCTGGGCAAAGCTCAGCGGTTTCGTTTCGCGCACCGCGCGTGAATTTGGTATTAATGGTCTCGACCACGCGCCGGTCCACGCGCTGATGACCGATTACGATATTTTTCAGGCGGCGCAAATTGATTCGGGCGACATAGTGCGCGGGCACGACGCGCTGATGAATCTCGATTGGCATCGCGGGTATGAAGTAGAACTGCTGCCCGAATTTCAGTCCGAGCTTGCCGACGTCGCGCGTTGGGCGAATGAAACGTGGGAGGAATTGCGCCGCGCGGAACGCGCGGACGGCGCGCTGGCGTCCATCCTCGCGCGCTGGGCGCCCGACGGGCAGTCAGGACTTTTGCCCGCGCTGATCGAGACGCAAGAGACGCGCGGTTGGATTTCAAAGGAAACGCTCGCGCAGCTCGCGCAGGGACTCGGCGTGCCGCTGAGCATCGCGTACGGCGTCGCGGATTTTTACGCGATGATTTATACGACGCCGGTCGGCAAGACGATAGTGCGCGTGTGCGACGATGTCCCGTGCTTTCTCGCGGGCAGTCAAAAAATTTGCGCGGCAGTCAAGGGGGCGCTCGGAGTAGGGGAGGGCGAAACGACGCGTGATGGCGCGTTCACCCTGGAGCTTGTGCCATGCCTCGGTCACTGCGACCGCGCGCCGGTGTTGATGGTCGGCAACACTGTGCAAGAGCAAGTGACTGCTGAATTGGTCAGCGGATTGCTCGCGTTGAACTCAGCTAACCACGAAGGCACAAAGCCACAAATTTAAGAATTTTCTGTTTAGCGATGTTAGAAACCAAAATCATCACGACGAATCTTGGTCGTATCGATCCCGAAAATATTGACGATTACCGCGCGCAGGGCGGATTCGACGCGCTGAAAAAATGTTTGAGCGAACTCGCGCCCGCGCAGATCGTCGCGGAAATCAAGAACGCGGGACTGGTGGGACGCGGCGGCGCGGCGTTTCCCACCGGGCTAAAGTGGGAACTCGGCGCGCGTGCGATCGAGCGCGCGAAAGCGGACGCGCAAATTACCGCGACCGCGCCGACGCGCGCGGACTCGCTCGGCTACTTTGTTTGCAATGCAGATGAATCGGAGACCGGCACCTTCAAAGACCGCGTGCTGATCGAGCAAGACCCGTTCCATCTGATCGAAGCGTTAACGATTGGCGCACGCGCGATGGGTGCGAGCTTTGGTTACATTTATCTGCGCGGCGAATATCCGCTGGCGTACCAGCGACTCCGACACGCGGTGGAGGTCGCGCGCGGGCAGAATTTGCTCGGCGAAAAAATTCTCGGCAGCGATTTCAATTTCGATTTGCAGATTCGGCGCGGCGCGGGCGCGTATATTTGCGGCGAAGAGACCGCGCTGTTCGAATCCATCGAGGGCAAACGCGGCGAGCCGCGCGTCAAGCCGCCGTTTCCGACCGATGCCGGACTTTTTGGCAAGCCGACCGTCATCAACAATGTCGAAACACTTTTTAATGTGCCGTGGGTCGTACTGAATGGCGCGAGCGAATACCGCAAGCTCGGCACTGAAAAATCTCCGGGCACGCGCGTGATTTGTCTCAGCGGCGCGATAAATAAAGCGGGTGTTTACGAAATCGCGATGGGCACACCTTTGCGGGCGGTGATTGACGAATTGGGCGGCGGACTGAATGCTGGGCGAAAACTCCAAACCGTGTTGATGGGGGGCGCAGCGGGCAGTTTTATTCGTCCCGAACAGATTGATGTGGCGCTCGATTTTCAATCGCTCAACGCGATTGGCTCGACCTTCGGCTCGGGGGCGATTATGGTGCTCGACGATACCGCCGATATGGGGCAGGTGTTGAAACGACTCGCGCATTTTTTCAAACACGAATCGTGCGGTAAATGTTTTCCGTGTCAGCTCGGCACACAGCGGCAACTGGAGATCGTCGAGCGAATGGCAGCGCGTCGCGCACGCGCAGGCGATCAACAACTTTTGATTGAACTGGGGCAAGTGATGCGCGATTCGTCGCTGTGCGGCTTGGGACAAACTGCCGCGAGCGCAATCGTCAGCGCATTCGAGAAGCAATTGGTAAAATGATGACGTCAAAATCGGAACGCGATTATTCGTCCTATTTGCGGACAGCCAGGCGGCGCGCGCTAGAATCCAGCAAGAATTCAGACCGACGGTATGCCAACGCTTGGAAAGCGGCGCGCCGCGCGGCGGCGTTCATCAAAAAGCGGCGTCCGCGCGCGCGCGTGTTGGTATTCGGCTCGCTGCTGTACCCTGATTCGTTTAGTGCCAAGTCGGATATTGATCTCGCCGTGGAGGGGATCAAATGGCCCGACTATTTGCGCGTTTGGAGCGAGTTGGAAAAACGCGAACCGGAGTTCGAGGTTGATTTGGTGGACATTGGTATTGTATCAAAAGGGC
>JBBSHK010000373.1:0-3798 GCA_038253185.1 Anaerolineae bacterium
ACCGCGATGATCTTGCCCAAGCCGAATATTGCGCGGAACGGGTCAAGGCGCGTTTGTTGCGGGCACGCGCCAGCAGCGCGGCAGCGGATTCGGTAGGCGTCAAACTCATCTGGGTGTGGCAGATTTTCGCGGGACTGTTCGCGGTTGTCGCGATTTTGCTCCCGTTATTTGTCGCGCTGGTGCCCGGCTTTGTGCCGCTGCTGCGCGCAGTTTCACTCGGCGCGCTCGGCGGCGTGATGGTCTCGCTGTGGAATCTGACACACTATCTTCACCGCCGCGATTACGATCCGGCGTATAACGCCGACTATTTGGCGGGTCCGATCAAAGGCGCGCTCGTCGGGGGTCTAATCTTTTTCCTCTCGGTGCTCGGCATCGTCGCCGCCCCCGGCGCGCTCGGCGCGTCACGTCTCTTTGGTTCGGTCAGCGGCGCGAACCTCTTGATGTATTTCCTCGCGCTGCTCGCCGGAATCGCGCAGGATTATATTTTTGAAACGGTGCGCCGAATCCTCGCCGCGATCTTTCGCTCGCCGCGACGCGCCCGTGCTACTTCGAGCACGCGCGAAGTGGCTTAGCTGCTCAGCGAATTTTCTCCAGCAACCCGCGCGATCTCAGCATCCCGTCGCCGGTCCAAGACACAGGTTGGAGCATTGACTATGCCACAGACGACTGAAGGCACGCTGCTGGTTATCGGCGCTGTCTTTTTTCTCATCGGTATCCTCGGCGGCGGATTTGAAATTTCTGCCATCAAGGTTCCCTCGGTTACCAACTTTGCACGAATCGCCTCCCTCGGCCTCGGGGCAATTTTCATGGCGGTGGCGCTGTACCGGACGATGCTGCCTCCCGCAGGCGTGATCGTCGGCGCGCAGGTTACAAATACACCGGTGCCAATTCCTGCGACAAGTACACCTGCTCCCAGCGCGACGAATACGCCCGCTCCGACCGCGACCGCGCTTCTGCCCTTACCCACGACGACTACGCTGCCGCCGACGCTGCCACCTACAGTCGTTAATACGCCGCCCGCGTTGGGCTTGGTGACGATTAATAATGTTACAGTGGACCACAACTTCACCAAGTTCGCTCAGGTCGGGATGTTGATACACGTAAGTTTTTCGGCGGACGGTTTGAAAAACAGCAAGGGTCGCGTTATGGCATATTTTTTCGATCAAAGCGGCGCGAAACTGATCAGTCATGACAGCAAGGATGTTTCTGCGGATCAACTGTTGAAATATCAAGCGGCGGATGGACAACTCATCGCGTGGGAGTACTATACACCGGTGTATGACAGTGCAGTCTTTAACGACTTGCAATTATTTCTGCCCTACTCGGCTATCGAACTTCCGGCGGGCGACCATGCGCTCAAGTTTTATGTTCAGATCATCGACCTACAGAGTGCCCGTCAAGCTCTTGCGGTTTCGCCCGATATTCTTTTCGATATCTCGAGAAAGTAGCAAGCGGCGTTGATGAACAAGCGCCTGAAATTTCTCGCGCTCGGGGATTCGTACACGATTGGAGAGAACGTCGAGGAGGCGCAGCGCTGGCCTGTCGTACTTGCCAAATTGCTGCGCGACGAGGGCGTTGACCTCGATGAACCAATCATCATCGCGCGCACGGGCTGGACGACGGATGAGCTGGATACCGCGATCAATCAAGTCAACCTGCAAGGGGTTTTCGATCTGGTCTCGCTGCTCATAGGCGTCAACAACCAATTCCGCGGTCGCGCTGCCGAAGAATATCGGAGAGAATTTGTCGCGCTGCTCCGGCGCGCCGTCGCCTTCGCGGGCGCGCGTCCCTCGCACGTGCTCGTCCTCTCAATTCCTGATTGGGGCGTGACGCCCTTTGCCCTCGGTCGCAATCGCGCGCGCATCGCGGAAGAGATCGACCGCTTTAATGCCATCAAGCGCGCAGAGACCGAACGCCCTGGCGCGCGCTACGTCGACGTCACGCCGATGTCGCGGCTCGCGGCGCAAGACCGTTCACTCCTCGCGGGCGACGCGCTTCACCCCTCGGGCAAAATGTACGCCGAATGGGCGCGGCTGGCGCTGCCGGTCGCACGCGAAATCTTGCGCGGTGAGATTGGATGACGAGAGCAAGCATTTCAGATTCGAGCTGGGCAGACAAGCTCGTTGAATGCAGCCGCTGTGCGCGCGCGGTTCCATTCCTCGAACTAGTCAAGGACAAAGATTGGTGTAAGGCTTGCGGAGTGAGGCTCAGAGCCGCGGTGCTGGTGCGGCGAAACGGCAGCTTTGGCTCGGGGCATGTAGGTTGGGCGTGGGAGTTTCATCCGATTTGTAATCTGGACGAGGAGCTGATGCATACGGTCGGACGCGCATATTTCTCACACGTCCGACGATGGCAGCAGGCGCGCTCGCAGGAAGCCTGGTTTGCCGGAGCAATCGAGAATCCGGGTGGTCTGCCCCTGCAGCGCGCGCCGCGCAACGGGAGTTGGTCGTTGCTATTGCCGACTCTGGAAATTATCGGGCAGATGCGAGCGTACGATGCGTACAAGATTATTGAAGTAGAACAGGCAGACCCGCGAGGTGCGCTCTCAATGCAGCATCAAGTCACGCGGACGCATTATGCGTACCTGACGCACAACTGTATGAACAGCACCTACCGCATCCTCACCGCGTTTGGCGCGCAGTTGCCCGACCCCCAACATTTTTCAAACTGGCGACCGAACGCGTGGTTTGACCACATCGCCGCCGAGCCGATTCTCCTCAAGGCGAAGTAAAAATGGGGCGCAGTAAAGCGCCCCATTCTTTTGTCCAACTTTTCGCAAGTAGCAACACTCTGCCCTCTTTGAAATCCTTCCGCGCTATTCTTCTCTGGACACGCGCGCGCCGAGCGCTTGTAATTTTTGTTCAATCCGCTCATAGCCGCGATCGATCTGTTGAATATTATTGATGGTGGTAGTGCCGCGGGCGCACAGCGCCGCTTCGAGCAGCGCCATGCCCGCGCGGATGTCGGGCGAAGGCAAGCCCGCGAGTTCCGCGCGCAGCGCCGAGGGTCCGACCACCACCGCGCGATGTGGATCGCACAAGACAATGCGCGCGCCCATCGACACCAGTCGATCGACAAAGAACATCCGTCCCTCGAACATTTGCTCGTGGATCAGAATCGTCCCCTCGCATTGGGTGGCGGTGACCAGCATCATGCTCATCAGGTCGGTGGGAAAAGCGGGCCAGGGTCCGTCGTCGATTTTCGCCACCGCGTTGTTTACATCGCTCTGAATCTTTAGTGACTGGTTCGCTGGAACAAAAAGATCCTCGCCCTGAATCTCACAATGAATTCCGAGCCGCTCAAAGCCAATCAGAATCATTGGCAAAGAATTCGGTCGCGCGTGGTGAATGGTGACCTCACCGCGCGTAGCGGCGGCAATCGCGATGAATGAGCCGACCTCGATGTGATCGGGACCAATCTCCACTTCCGCGCCGTGCAATTTTTCAACGCCCTCGATATAGAGCGCGTTCGAGCCAATGCCCTGAATCTGCGCGCCCATCCGGTTCAACGCCTCTGCCAATTCCGAGACATGCGGCTCGGAGGCGGCGTTGCGAATCACCGTGCGTCCCTGGGCGAGCGTGGCTGCCATCAGCGCATTTTCCGTTGCCGTGACACTGGCTTCATCCAAAAAAATTTCCGCGCCTTTGAGTCCGTCGGCGCGCAGATGATAGCCATCGCGCGTGTCGATCTCCGCGCCCATCTTGCGCAGCGCGTCGAGGTGAGTATCGACGCGCCGTCGCCCAATTACGTCGCCGCCGGGCGGCGGCAGAAAAACTTCACCGCGCCGCGCCAGCATCG
>JBBSHK010000374.1:0-3784 GCA_038253185.1 Anaerolineae bacterium
GGCTCAGTCCCGCGAAAATTCCCGCGAGAAAAAAAGCGCGCACGGGGCGGACAGAGTCTAGTCCGAACGCGACCGCGAGCAGCGCGACAGCAGTGGTCACAGCGAACGGCGTAAAGTTGTCTGGACTGACCCAATAGATAGTGTAAAAGCCGGAGAACGCGGTGAGCAGCCCGGCAATCCACGCGGCATCGTTCCGCCCATAGATCCGTCGCGCGAGATAAAACGCGAACAGCGGGGGAAAAATCGAGAGCAGCACGAACGGAATTTGCGCGGCGTGATACGAGACGCCAAAGATTACGAACGACGCGGCGGCGAGAATCGCAGGCAGGGGCATCCAATACAAATTACTCGGATGCGGCAGCGCGCTCGGCGCGTCGAGATAATTCCACAGCACGTCTTCGACCAAGCCGCGCCCGTGCGCGAGATTCGCGCCGACGTGGATTGTGTAGGACGCGTCCATATAGCCGGCGCGTTCGAGCGGCGCGGCGGTCGCCAGGCGGAATGTGAGAACGAGCGCCCCGAGCAGCCAGTAGGCGCGAGGCGGTGCGAACCAGCGTGAGAAATTATTCATTCGCTATTCATCAGCGCGCCGCGCGATAAATCGCCACCTCCGCGTTGTCAAACACGCGCGTTGTATTCGCCGCGCTCGCGGGATCGTATTCCCCTAACGCGCGTTCGAATTGTCCGTAGAAAATATAATCGACGCGCTGCTGCTCGATAACTTTTTTCCGCCACTCATCGCTCGCGGCGCGATCGTAAAACGCGGCGACCTGCTCGTACTTGTTTTCAAAATCGACCGTCTCTGCCCAGTGTCCAACCACAGTACGCAAATTGGTGCGCGTAGGGATAAAACTACCCAGCACGTAGGCGGACAGCACCCGCGCGCCCGCGGGCAGATGCGCGCCGGCCCATTCCACCGCGCGCACTTGCGATTGCGGCAAAAAAAGCGGCTGCGGCTGCTCCCACGCGGCAGTCACGCTCGTGCGCGCCAGCACGTAGAGGTTTGAAATCGAGAAAAAGCTGATGAGCAGAACGAGCGCCAGTCGTTCCAGCCCCGCGACGCTATAACGCGGGCGCGCCGCGAGTTTTTGAAAAAGCGCGTTCGCGCGCAGGCGCGGTAAATAATACGAAACCAGACCGACGGCGGCGAGAAGGCACAAGGGCACCTGCACCCCTTCGACAAAGCGTCGCTGCGGATTCAGCGGCGCGTACACCAGCAGCGCGACGGCGAGCACCCAAATCCACAGCGGACGAAATTCGCGCGAGCGCACAGTCGGCGCGGCGAGTACGAGCATCGCGCCATACGCCAGCACATAATGCAGCGGATGCGGCGACGGCGTAATCGACTGGGCGTCCCACGCGCGGAACACCGGATTGATTCGCAACACCATAACGTAGTAAAGGAAAAGCGGCGCGGGAATCGCGAGCGCAAGCGCCGAGAATATTCCTTCGCGCCACCCGCTTCGGCGCGACGAATCACGCCGCGACTCGAACCGTTGCGCCAATACATTCAGCAGGAGCACGGTCGCGATCAAATAAATCAGAAACGGATAAACAATGCCGAGCGCGAGATTCGTCACGCCCGCACTGATTGCAAATCGTAGCTGCCCTGTCGCGCTCGCTTTCAGCCAGAGCCACACACTCGCGACGATCAGCAGCGTGCCCGCGGCAAAGTGTGGGAACGTCAGCGCGGTGAAAAAGAGATGCGCCTCCGGCATTTTGAAATCGACCGGAAACGCGCCGAGCCAAAAAGTCTGTCCGAAGAGAAACAACACCCAGCCCAGACCGTAACCGATCCCCGCGAATGCGTAGGCAAGCCAGCGCGTCCGCGCGTCCGCGACCAATGATTTGATAAAGCCGAACACGGTCATGAACATCGTCCAGCCTAAGAACATACGCGCGAGATGCCACATCTGAATCACCGAAAAATTCAGCACGCGCGCAAGCTGTCCGAGCAGAAGGTAAAAGCCGCCGAGAAACGCCGGCGCGTGTGGTTCCGACGTGAACGGAATTTCGTACAGCCACGCGCCCGCGAAACCCTCTTGCATCTTGGCGAGGTAACTGTTCGAGTCCTCGGGATTCATCAACACGCCCGTGAACGCCGTGCCCGCGCGCGCGAAATAGTACGCCAGCAGATAGGGCAAGTTCGCGAGCGCGACGACGACCAGTGCCACCGCGCCCGCGATGATCCATTCACGCGCGCCCGCGGAAAGATGGACACGCGCAACACTCGATTGCGGATCGCGGATCGCGGATTGCGGAATGCTCAGTGCCCGTCGCTCAGTACTCATCGCCCATCACTCATTTCGCATTGTGCCTTCTCACGCCACCCAGCCCCACAGAAAAAATTGCGCACTGAGATAGAGCGCGAGCGCGACCGACGGATATACCAGTGCGCGCTGTGCCCACCCCTTCGCGCCCCAAATACCGAACAGCATAAAAATTGGAAATAGCGTCAGCGTGTAGCGCGACATCGAATTCAACGGTTGTGATTCCACCACCCGCAACGTGAGTATCACCAGACTCGCGACCGTGTACAAAGCCAAAGCACGCGGCAGCTTGCGCCAGCTACGCGCAAACGCGACGAGCACAATCGTGGTGAGCACAAAATTTAAAACATCGGCGAACAAGAATTTGCCGGACGCCAGTGTTTGCAGCCCGTACCAATAATTTTCCCACGGCGGCGCGAGGCGCGCGAATAAATTCGGCTCGGTGGTTGGAATTACGGCGCTGTCGCCCACTAGCGCGCGGATGAAAAGATACAGCGCGAGTCCGAGCGCCGGCAAAGTGAGAGACACCACGCGCGCGAATCTCTTATCGAGTGGGCGCGCCGACCACAATTCGTACGCGAGCGGAACCAGCAGCGCGACTCCTTGCAAACGCAGCAACACCGCGCAAAAACACCACAAGCCCGCCGACAGCCACGCGCGCGTTTGCATCGCGCGCAATGCCAGCAGCGTAGCCAACAGGAACAACGGCTCGGTGTACGCCGCGAGGAAAAAAAACGCGGTCGGGAAAAGCACGAGATAAGTCGCCGCGCGCGCAGCCACCGGCGCGCCAAACCATTCGCGCGTGCTCTGATAAAAGAGCGCGAGCGCCGCGATGAACGCGAAATTCGAGATGAGCAACGCGGCGAGCATCGAATCGCCGACGAGCGCAACGACGACCCGAATCAGCGCAGGATAGAGCGGCGGAAAATGCACATCGCCTTCATTCGTCCCATAACCGCGTTCGGCAATCGCCAGGTACCAATTCGTATCGAACCGCTGCCATAATCCGAGCAGTGGAGGCGATTCTGCCGCGACGCCGCGATATGGAAAAACATCCTCGACCGAGTACGGCGACGCGTTCAGCGCGCGCCCCACGTACGCGCCGGACAGCGCGCGCCCCTCGCGCAGCGACCACACACTCCCGCTTTGAACATCTACGACGGTGCCGCGCTCGCCCGCGCGAAAACTCAGAATCGCGCCGTCGAGCTCGCGCGAGTACACCGCGCGCGCACTCGACGTCAGGTCAAAGGTCGCGAGCACCGGCGCGCCGAACAGGTCCAAGTTTTGCGCCACCACCGGTACGACCAATGAAATCAGCAGAGACCAGAGCAGGAACCACGCGCGCGAAATCGCGAACGCGGCGAGAGCAAAGCCCCACGCGGGATCGCGCGTGCGCCAGCGCGCCGCGATGCTATTTCTGGTAAAGATAAAGGTTGAGGTCATTGAACCGTTCGATTCGGGCGAGCTGAAAATTTTGATTCATCCAGGTGAGATTCTGTCCACCCTGCTCCACC
>JBBSHK010000375.1:0-3780 GCA_038253185.1 Anaerolineae bacterium
AACGTTTCAACGGGCAACGTTTAACTTTCAACCGATTTCGCCGCCAACGCCGCGCCGAGCATTCCCGCGTCGTCGCCCAGCTTGCCCGGGAAAATCTTCACGCGAGCTGAAACGGACCTCAAGGAGTAATTTGGAACCGCTTCGCGCGCGGGTTTCAGTAAAAGTTCTCCCGCCTTGACGACGCTGCCGAATAAAACAAAAGTGCTCACGTCCATCAGCATCGCAATCGTCGCGACCGCCGCGCCGAGCGCGCGCCCTGCCTGTTCAAACACGCGTTGCGCGATGGGGTCACCTTCGTTCGCGGCGCGCGCGACTTCTTCGGCGGAATCGATTTGTCGGCGCGTCGAAGACGAATACGCGCGCATAATCGCGGGACCACTCGCGAATGTTTCGACGCAGCCGTTCGAGCCGCACGTGCAAATCGGTCCGTTCAGATCGACGGTGATGTGCCCGACTTCACCAGCGGAATTATTCGCGCCGCGATAAAGCTGTCCATTCAAAATAATTGCTGTGCCAATGCCGGTTCCGACGATGATGAGCGCCATATCGCGCGAACCCTTGCCCGCGCCGAGATGAAATTCCGCGAGTGCGGAAGCTTTGGCATCGTGTTCCAGGCGAATGGGTAAATTCAGACGTTGGTTCAGCATCGCGGCGAAGGGCACGTTACGCCAACCCGTGAGATTTGGCGGATCAATAATAGTGCCGCTCAGGTGGTCAATTGGACCCGGGCTGCCAATGCCGATGCGCGTAACGTGCGCGCTCGCGGGGGCTTGCGCGATGAGGGTGCGAACCGAATCCGCGATGCGGTCTGCTGCGCTGTTCGGTCCATCTATCGCGCGCGTTTCGATCCGCGTACGCGCGACAATCGCGTTGTCAGGTGAGATGAGCGCGCACGCGGTCTTGGTCGCGCCGAGGTCGATGCCGATCACCCAATCGTTGGGAGACATAATTTCTTAGCACAGAGACACAGAGAACTCGGTGAAAATAATTCGCTGCGTGCGCTCTGCGTCTCTGTGTTGGCTATTACCCCGGTTCGACCATTACCCAAGCGCCATTGGCTGCCGATTCGTATGCGGCATCAATCACCTGATGCACTTTGACTCCGTCCATCACTCCGGGACTGGGCGCTTGATTTTTTGCGAAGGCGTCCAGCAGCGCGAAAATATTTTGCGCGTGCGTTCGATTCCAGCCCAAGATTCCGCGCGACGGCGGTACGACCGCGCCCGGGTAGCGCGAAAAAGTTTCGACGCGCGTCCAGCCGCGTTTACCACCGAGCGGTTCATCCGACGCGGAGGGGTCGTAAACTGCAAGCCAGTTCGCGTTGGCGAGACTAAAGCGCAGCGCGCCGCGCTGTCCATAAATTTCTAAATTCAAATCGTCCGACGCGCCGGTTGCGAAACGCGTCACCATCAATGTGCCCGACGCGCCGTTTTCCATTTTCGCCTGAAGCCACGCGGCATCGTCCACATCGACCTGCTCGCGTTCGGAGGAATTCGCCGCGCTCGGTCGGTCGGTGATGTAGGTGCGCGTGGTCGCGAGCACCTGCACAAAATCGCCGACGAGAAAACGCGCGAGGTCGATGACGTGCGAACCGAGATCGACCAGCGCGCCGCCGCCGGATTGTGCGCGACGAAGACGCCAGCTCATCGCGCGATTCGGATTTTGATAACCCGTATGCAAGTACTCGATGTGATAATGATAAATCTCTCCGAGAAATCCTTCGTCAATCAATTGTTTCGCGCGCATCAGCGCGGGCACAAAGCGATAGTTGAAAACGATGCCGATGGATACACCCGCGCGCTCTGCCGCGTCCGCGATTTCTTTTGCCTCCGCGTGATTCAGCGCGAGCGGCTTGTCCACGATGATGTGCTTGCCGGCGTTGATGGCAGCGAGAATTATTTCGCGATGCTGAAAATTCGGCGCGCAGCAATCGACCACATTCACATCGTCGCGCTGCACTAACGCGTTCACATCGGCGAGCGCCGCGCCAAAGCCCGCTTCACGCGCGGCTTTTTGTGCGGTCTCCATTCGCGTCGTGCAAATCGCGGCGAGTTCAATCGGCGGCAGCGCGTCGGGGAAATAGTGCGGCACTTCGCGATAGGCGAGCGCATGCACCTTGCCAATCATCCCGTACCCGACGAGACCAATGCGGAGAGAGTTCATCGTGATGTCAACGAATAAATAACGGATAGGCGGATGGTTGCCCGTTCGACAGATCATCCGTTTATCCTCGCAAGAGTTCACGCCAACTTGAGAACGGGGTCGCCAGATGCTCAAACGGCGTGACCTCTTGCTACCGTTGAAGCATCCGTTGACTAACCCTTCAACGATCCTGCCATCAAGCCGCGCAGGAAATATCTGCCGAGGAAAATATAGACGAGCAGCGTCGGTAGCGCGGCGAGCAGCGCGGCTGCCATCTGCACATTCCATTCGACGGTGAAACTGCCCGCGAGATTATTCAGCGCGACCGTGATCGGTTGGTTCGCCGGATTGTTCACGGTCGTCACGGCGAACAGAAAATCATTCCAGATGTTAGTGAATTGCCAGATGCCGGTGACGACGAAGGCGGGCGCGGAGAGCGGGAGCATAATGCGCGTGAAGATGCTAAAGAGGTTGGCGCCATCGATGCGCGAGGCTTCGATGATTTCGTTGGGCAGCGTCGCGTAATAATTTCGAAAAATCAGCGCGGTCGGTGGAATCCCGTACACGATGTGGACGAGAATCAGTCCTTCGAGCTTGCCGCCGAGTCCGATGGTCTGCAACGTCTGGACGAGCGGAATCAAGATGCTCTGGTACGGAATAAACATTCCAAACAGGATGAGTGGAAAGATTACATCCACGCCGCGGAATCTCCATTTCGATAAAATGTAACCGTTCCACGCGCCCCACGCGGAGGAAAGAATCGTCGCGGGAATCGTGACATAGAAACTGTTTTGGAAATTGCGCGCCAGTCCCTGCACCGACGCGCTGCCTTGCCACGCGTCGCGAAAACTATCAAAGCCGAGACTTGTGGGCAGCGACCACATTTTGTACAAATCGACTTCGCCGTAACTTTTGAGACTGGTGAGTATCAAAAGATAGACGGGCAGGAGATAATAGACGGCGAAGATAATTGCAATCGCATAGAAAACGATTCGCCCCAAACGAAATTGAAAACGCGGACGCGCGCGGGTCGTCGCGAGTGGAGTTTCCACAACACCGGTGCGAGTGGTCATGCCGTTCCCTCCTGCCGCAAGCTCCACCGAAGATAGGGAACAATAATTATGGCGACGAGAATGAGCAAAACAATCGCAATCGCCGCGCCTGCCGCAAAGTGCGTTGCCTTGAAGGTGGTCTCGAACATATTAAAGGCGAGTGTGTCGGTCGAAAAACCGGGACCCACGCCGGTCATCGAAACCACGAGGTCGTAAATTTTCAACGAGATGTGCGTGAGGATGACAATCGCGCTGAGGGTCACCGGCGCCATCAGAGGAATGATAATGTGGCGATAGATTTGAAATTCGGTCGCGCCGTCCACGCGCGCCGCCTCGCGCAATTCATCCGGCACACTGCGCAAGCCCGCGAGATACAACGCCATAATATAACCGGACAACTGCCACGTCGCCGCGATGACGATAGAAAAGATGCCGACGGAAATTCCCACATTCGTGCTGGTCAATCCTTCGAGACCAATGCCCGTCAAGAATTGACCCAGACCCGAATCCGCGGTGATGTGATACACCGTCGGGTCGGTGAACCAGCGCGGTCGGATAAAACCCAAGCCCATATACTCGAATAATT
>JBBSHK010000376.1:0-3769 GCA_038253185.1 Anaerolineae bacterium
CCAAAACGCTCTCAATGGCGCGCTGGCACTTGACCAAATTCGCTCGGTGGCTCGACCGGGACCCGCTCGAACTCGAATCTCTCAAACCGCTTGACGTACGCGGCTATCTCGTCTTTCAACGCGAGCGCGGTCTTTCCGCCTTGTGGTGGCTACATCGCTCATCCAAGCCGATTTTTGAGAGATTTCAACGCTCACGCCACCCGACGATAGTCATGATGTCGGAGATCCCGATCTAGGGACAAGCCATTCAGCACCGGGAAGGCGATTATCCTTCCTTTGGCCGGGGAGGTCTCGCCTTCTCGTCCTTCCCACTCCGATATCGCTGGAGCTACCCGTAGTCCATTCCATCCAGGAAACGTGATGATCTTGCCGTTGGCCACGCTCTCCGTTTCAACCCGTTTCTCCTCCGGAAGCTTCTGTCCGATCCCTTGATGCGGTCTGGCGTGGTTAAAGTAAGTCACGTATTCGCGGATCACCCGAAAGAGCTGCCCCTCCGTAAAGATCAACAGGTGATCCAAACACTCTCGACGCACGCTCCCCAAAAAGCGCTCGCAGATGGCATTCGCCTGGGGTGCTCGATAGGGAATCTTCAACACTTCGATCCCCGTCCCCTTTGCTACTCGATCAAACGCACTGCCAAACTTACGATCATTATCCCGAATGATGAATTTTGGTCCGACGCCATTTGGCGTCGCCTCTCGGAATTGTTGCGCCACCCATTGCTCGGTCGGAGACCGCGTGATCCCGAAATGCACGACCCGCCGCGTCCCGAGCTCGATGATGAAAAACACAAACATAGTCCGGAACCACAGATCGACGACGGGCAAGAAATCACACGCCCACACGTCGTTGGCATGATTCTTCAGGAAGGTTGACCAATTCTGATTGGGTTCTCGGGGAGGACGTTCCCCGCGCATATGGCGTTGAATCGTGAGCTTGGCCACGTGAATTCCTAGCTTCCGGAGTTCCCCCTGAATGCGTTCAGCGCCCCACAAGCGATTCTCCCGCGCCATTCGTTGGATCAGTTCGATGGTTTCCGGCGGAATCTTCGGTGGCGCCGGCTTGGGCTGGGATTTCTGTTTCCAGAGCAAGCGAAACCCTTCCCGATGCCAGCGCAGCAGGGTGTCGGGTTGGATGATCAGGAGTGCTTCCTTCCAGTGCGTAAGGCGACTGACCAGAGCCAAGAGCCAAAAAGCGGTCTTGCCGGGTGAGCTGCGGTTTTTTGACTTGGCGCTGCAAAATGGCCAATTGATGGCGCAAGAGGACGTTTTCCGCGATTAACTCAGGTTTGGTGCGTGGGAGATCGCTGAGCGCACCCGCCAGGATGGAACGCTTGGCGGGCAGAGTCAAGCGTCGGAAGGTGCGGTCGAAACAGAAATAGCCAAAGGAGCAGAGTGATTGGAAGAGCGAAACGAGAAAACGCATCGGCAGCCCTTTCACAGAAAGAGGATCAAGGCCATCAGTGTATCATTTTTTGAGGAAGGAGGTTGGGAAAGTGGCACGTGGAAATGCCCTCTCGAGCAGGTGCGGGCTGACCGCTTTTGACAGGGGAAATAGGAGGGGACGCGGTTGGAGGTTTTGAACCGTTTTTGCTCGTAAAATATGGGCGGATGATGCAAGTAGCCACCACAGGGTAAAGAAACCTTGGGAGCTTGAATGTCCGTAGCCTATTCAATTTTTTTCAGGCTGCGCGGGGTAGGAAAAATCGAGAGCGGCTAGGTGTACATCGGAAGACAATCCAGCAATGCGGGCGGATAATCAGGTTGATCCGACTGGCGAAGTTGACGTACATCGCAAAAATGCAGAAACAAGCGATTGTCCCTTCGCAGTGCCTCCGCCGCCTTGGGAACATTGAGATGTGTGACGGTATCAGTCCAGATAATAGCGCGGTGGTGCTGAAAAATTATGCATTGAGCTCTCGCCTATGCACACCTCTCATACATCGCACTCCCTTATTACGTCACGACAATCCTACCCTTTATCAGTTCGGGATGGATCGTCCTGTAATAGTCGTACGCGGCGAGAGGGCGGGACTCAATCGAGCGACATGCACAAACCGCTCAGGCATACGATGATGACCGGGGTTCAATGATTTAGCGACCATTCATAACGCGACCATTTCACTTCTAACGCGTTGTGCGCGTGTATAATCTGCGCGCATTTTTCTTCGTCGGTCAGGTAAGTGAGGATAAATTCAAGCACGCTTTGGCGTCCACCGAAATCGGATGCGTACCATTTGAAAATGGGCGAGAGAAAAATTTCCGTCCGATGATGCGCCGACGTCACAACGCGGGTGGTCGCGTTGACCAAGCTGCGCGCTGCCAAATCCAGCTGCGGATGAAGTTGATTGGGTTCATACACTGCGATCGGTGGACATGACTGCGACGCACAATTCAGCGCGCCGTGAATCCGCACGTCAAGATATTGCGGCGCCCAGCGGTTGCGCGGGTCATCGCGCGTGAACACGGGCAAAGGTAAATAAGGCGGTCGGCGATTGCGGCGCAAGATCCCATGCTCGATGTCTTCGGCACTGCACCGCACGCCGCCTACGTTGTACGCCGCACGACGAAAAAAGCCCCAGTCTTCCCACACGCTCTTTTTAATGTCAAAGCGGATGACTGCATCTATGACGAGGACATTGTAAACGTTCAGCCAAAACGCGATGCGTTCTTCGGAGTAATGGAGCGAAAGCGGGTCAAAGGTTTGGAGTTTCGCGCTGCACGCGCGCAGTTCCGCATACAACTTCGATTCAGCCACATGTGAATAGTCAAATGTTTGCAGTGCGGCATCATAATGTTCTGCCTTGAGCTGATTCACCACGCGCCGGAGTCGCGCTGCCAATTCCGCTGAATCCGCGTTCCTCGCGGGCAGCTCGCAATTCAGTGTGTCGTTCGGCTGGATATGCAAGAGAAAATCTATTGATATATTGAACGCGCGTATAGTTCCATCGCGAAGGGATCGTACGAGCATCCGTCCATTATGCTCGCGTTCGCTCCACGCGACTGTAGGCTAGCTCACATAACCATCGTGCGCGCCAAAAGAAAAGGTCTGGAAAGTTTGCTCATCCAGACCTCGGGTAACATGAACTCATCGTCCTCGCACTTTTTCTTTGGCGAGAGATTCTTCAGGAGTCCTGATGATTTCTAGAAAGGCATCCACTACTCTCGGATCAAATTGCGTGCCCTTGTGCTTCTGCAGTTCCTCGATTGCACTCGCGGCACTGCGCGCGGATTTGTACACCCGCGCGTCAGTTATGGCGCTGTACGCATCTACGACGGTGAGAATGCGCGCGCCGAGTGGGATCGCTTCGCCCGCCAAACGGTCGGGATAACCTTTGCCATCCCACCGTTCGTGGTGATGGCGCACAATCTGTGCAGCCTCGCGCAAGCGCGGTACCGGGCGCAGAATCTCGCTGCCAATGCTGGGATGCTGGCGCATCTGCCTCCACTCATCGGCGTCGAGCTTGCCGGGTTTTTGCAAGACAGAGTCGGGCACGCCGATCTTGCCAACATCGTGCAACACCGCACCCCAACGAATTGCGCGGAGTTCGTCCGGCTTCCGCACACCCAGCCGCCCGGCAACCTGGATAGCCCAATCGGCGAGACTCTCGGCGTGATCCGCGGTGTACGTATCTTTGGCTTCGACCGCGCGTGCGAGTGCCAACACCGTCTGCACATATGTCTCTTCCAATTCCGCCGAGTACTGCTTGGCTTGTGCCATTGCCGCTTCTGCGACGCTCGTCTTTTCCTCGGCGCGCAGGAGCGCGTGC